>CABTYV010000026.1 GCA_902489145.1 uncultured Tissierellia bacterium
GATCGGAAGGGCGGCGACCGCCGCCCCTCCCCTACCGCATGCTATAGCAGAGAGCCCCTCGAGCGAGCTCGAGGGGCTTCCATATGAAGTACAAGAAGAGAGGAAGTCGGGCCCAGCCCGACCTTCCTCCGCTATTCCACCGCGCGTTGAGTGAGCTGGTAGTGAAGGTCGGTCGGCTGAATATTGCGTTCAAAGGGATAAAGGGGCCGGCGGCGATGTTGGTAGGGCAGGCTGGTGAGGTTTTGGTCCACGGCTCCGGGCGTAAGGGCCATCACCCAGCCCTTGGCGGCCTTGGCCAGGTCCGGTTCCAGGTAGCCGATCTTGACCACGAGGATATCATAATCAGAAAAATGGCTGAGCCCGGCCGCCTGGAAGGCGGGCCAGCTGGCAAATTGGGTGCGCTGTTTTGTGACGATAAAGTCGATGTTGCCATTTCGGAGGCGAACCGAGGGACCGCCGTAGGGATCCGTGAATAGGGATTGGATTTGCCCTTCGATCGACAGAGGCCGCCCGTAGTGGGGGTCAATGGAACCGCCCAAGGAGAGGCGCACCTGCTCACCCACGGCATGACGGGAAAGAAGGGCCAGGGCGGTCGGATCAACAATGGAGGCCAGAAGCACCTTCTTGTGGAGGAGGCCCTGGCGCTGCCGGTCCAGAAAGGCCTGGAGGACCAGGTTGGTATCATTCGAGCCCCCTGCGCCGGGATTGTCTCCGGTGTCGGAGAGGAAGAAAGGCTTTGCAGGGGCGGACAGGGCCTGGTCAATGGCATCAGCCAGCGAAGCGGTGGGCCCCACGAAGGTGAAATCAGGCAGGGCCTCCCGGACGGAATCCCCCAGGCGGTGGAGGGCCGTCTGAACGGCCGGGGCCTCCCAACCCGTTACCACGCCGACGGCATGACAGCGGTCTTCATCCGCCCAGGGAAAGCCCATCCACAGGGAAACATCCAAAAGACCGGGCTGATCATTGAGGCGGGCCAGGTTTTGGTAGAGGTGCTTGCCCGGCTCGGTTTCGGTGGAGGTTTGCTCGCCAGGCAGGAGCAAGGGCAGGTCCACCTTCCCCTTGTACAGGGTGGTGGGGGCCCGGTCTAAAAGATCAAGCAGGTGGACAAAGGCCGCCTCACGAGAGGCAACCGTATCAATGTGCGGGGCCGTCCGGTAGCAGCGCAGGAGGTCGCAGGCCTGGAAAAGCGCATCGGAAACATTGCCATGGAGGTCCATAGAGGCGGAAATCAGGGTGGCGGGGCCCAGGCGGTCGCGAAGCTGTTGGGCCAAAAGCCCCTCCGCATCGACCAGACCCGCCACGGACATGGCTCCATGGATATCCAGCAGGAAGCCGTCGAGGGGGCCAGCTTCCAGAAGCTGGTCCAGCCGGGCAAAAAAATCCTGGCACCAGGTCTCAAAAAAGGCAGGATCCACGGGGCCCCCCGGCAGGGCCGCGCTATGGATCAGGGGGAGCAGCTGGGCCCTCTCTGCGTATTTTTCGCGCCAGGGGTAGCGGTCCAGCAAGGCCGCCCCCACCCGGTCATGAAAGTCCTTGCGGCCAGACCGATAGCTGGTAAAGGTGGACGATTCGATGTGAATGCCCCCTAGCCCAATTCGATAGGTCATCAGATACCTCCTTCTTCCCTCTTGGTCCACACAAAATAGGCCGCAGGGTCATGCGATGCGAAGCTTCCTATTCGTGTCGGAGGTGGTGGGCCACATAGTCATGGATCCAGGCCGCTTCCTCCTCCGTCAGCTGCGTTTCCTTCTGATCCGTCAAAAGCTCCGCCGCCCCCGTCCGAACCACGAAGGTGTGTTCAAATTGACAGGATTTTTTGCCATCAATGGTCCGCGCCGTCCAGCCGTTCTCATCCATTTTCGTCTTCCAGGCGCCCTCATTGATCATGGGCTCCACGGTCATGACCATGCGCTCCTTGAGGCGAATGCCCCGCTCTTTGGTGGCATAATGGAGCACCATGGGATCCTCGTGCATCTCCCGGCCAATGCCGTGCCCCGTAAACTCCCGAACGACGGAAAATCCCGCCGCCTCGACAAAGGACTGGATGGCCTGGCCAATTTCGCCCAGATGGTGGCCCGCCTGGGCCTGGGCAATGCCCCGATAAAGAGCTTCCTCCGTCACCTCCATGAGCTTCTGATCCTCGGCCGATAGGGTGCCAATCGCATAGGACCAGCAGGAATCCGATAAATAGCCCTGGTAAGAAACGACGTTATCAATCGAAAGAATATCGCCCTCCGCCAGGGGCCGCTTGCTGGGAAAGCCATGGCAGACCTCGTCATTGACCGAGGTACAGAGGGCAAAAGGAAAGCCCTCGTAGCCCAGCTGGGCGGGAATGCTGTCCTTGTAGCGCATAAACGCTTCCGCAAAATCATTGATCTCCAGCGTGGTTAAACCCGGACGCAAAATGGAGCGAATGGCGTGATGGGTCTTGGTCAAAATGCGGCCGGAGGCCTTCATCCCGGCAATTTGTTTTTCAGTTTTAAGGGTAATCATGAAACTCTCTTTCTAAATCACTGGCTATGTAACTGGCGAAGCTTACGATCTATTTCAAACCCACCTGAACCTGCAAAATACAGTCCTTCTATTCCTGATTGAGGCCCAGAGAAATGAGGAGGGCTCGTTCGATCTCATTCATCAGGCGGCCCTGAAAGCGGCCCACTTTTTTTTGCAGGCGTTTTTTGTCTATGGTACGAATCTGTTCCAGGAGGACCACTGAGTTTTTGGGCAAGGCCGTTTCCTCCTCCCGGATCCGCACATGGGTAGGCATCCTGGATTTATTGGTTTGAGAAGTGATGGCCGCCACGATCGTGGTCGGGGAATATTTATTGCCAATATCATTTTGTAAAATAACCACCGGACGGACGCCGCCCTGTTCCGAACCCACTACCGGGCTCAGGTCCGCATAGTAGATGTCGCCGCGTTTGATTTTAATCATGAGCCCAGCCCCCTTCCGAATCTGCCTGAGTCGACTCCAGCAGACAAAATACGGGGGCAATTTCAGCCAGGATGTCCGTCGCAATCATGGCATTTTGACTCTTGTGGTAGGCGGCCAGATCGCCCGCCAGGCCATGGAGGTAGCAGGCCAGGCGTGCGGCGAGCAGCGGCGGGTAGCCATAGGCCAAAAGCCCGCTCGTCATGCCCGTGAGCACATCCCCAGCCCCCGCTGTCGCCATGCCAGGATTGCCCGTGGGGTTAATATAGAAAAGATCGCCATTCGAAATCACCGTATCTGCCCCCTTCAGGACCAGGATCAGATGATGGGCCTTGGCATAGGCATTGGCCTTTTGCACCCGGGCCGCGCGCACGACCTCCACTGGGCAATCCACCAGCCGGGCCATTTCCATCTCATGCGGGGTGAGGATCAGGGCCCCCTGGTGCGCATCGACTAAGGAAGGCCGCTGCGCCAGGGCGTAGAGGGCATCGGCATCCAGGACCAAATTTGAAGGGAGCCGCCCGATCAGGTCCTCCAAACAGGCGATCGTCTCCGGAGCACGCCCCATCCCCGGCCCAATCCCGATGCCATCGCAGGAAGCCGTGGCCTCCAGCAAATCTGGCAGCGAAGCAGGGGTAAAGTAGCCCTTGCCCTCATCTCGAATCGGCCGAACAATGCCCTCCGTCAGCTTGGCCTGGACGCTATCGGCAATCCGCTCCGGCACCAGCGCATAGACCAGGCCGGCGCCTGATCGAAGGGCCGCTTGAGCCGCCATGACCACCGCCCCCACCATCCCAGTTGAGCCGCCAATGATGGCCACCCGGCCGTACTGACTTTTATAGCCGGTCCGTTCCCGACGCAGGAGGGAGGCATTAAGCTCGGGTAGGAGGTGGAGGGCGGGCAGGCCGGTGCGCACGTCTCCAAAATGGGTAGGCAGGGCACAAGCCACGGCCACCGCCAGACCCCCATCATGCGTGATCGAAAGGGTAAGCGCGCCTAAACCCAGCCGGTCCCGATAGGCCTGGGCCCGGGGCGAGAGACGCACGATGGGTTGGCCGCTGGCCAGCGCTTCAATATGGATGTCCTGAAAGCCCAGCGAGCTAATCCCGGTGCCCAGGCATTTGAGGACCGCTTCCTTGGCCGCATAGAGGCCCGCCAGGTGATCCGATCGGAGCTTTTTTCGACCCATCTGTCGGCGCTCCTCCTCCGTCAGGATTTTGGCCAAAAAGGCCTCTTTTTCTTCCAGCGCCTCGATGCGCGCCACCGCACAAACATCAATCCCGATTGCCATGGGCCTGCCGCCTTTCCTGCATCGCCTGCAAAATCCCGTCGCAGGAGCGCTTGATCTGTTCGATATCCAGATGGACAAATTGATGGTCCTGATAGAGAATTTTCCCGTCCACCATCGTCATGGACACATCCGCCCCAGCGCCCGAGTAGACCAGACCAGCGGCCACGTCCACCGGGCTTGGACTATGGGCGAGATTGTCAAAATCAACCAAAATCAGGTCCGCCTTCTTCCCCGGCTCAATGGAGCCCAGCTCCGCCTCCAGGCCCACCGCCTTGGCGCCATTGCAGGTGGCCATCTCCAGCAGGGAGGCCGCCGGGGCCGCCAGGGGGTCGAGCTGGGCGCCCTTCTGAATGAGGGAGCCCAGCGCCATGTCTCGGAAAAGATCCTGCTTATTATTCGAAGCCGCGCCATCGGTCCCAATCGCCACCGCAATCCCCTCTGAAAGGAGGCGGTCCAGGGGCATAAAGCCTGAAGCGAGCTTCATGTTGGAGGCAGGGTTGTAGACGGGATGAACGCCTCGCTTCTTCAAAAGGGCGATATCCTCCTCGCTCAGCCAAACGCAGTGGGCCGCAATGGTATGCTCGTCTAATAGGCCATACCGGTCGAAAAGTGCCACCGGGCTCATCCCATATTGGGCCTGACAGTCTGCCACCTCCTTCTGGGTCTCACAGAGATGGATATGGTGGGAAGCGCCCAAGCGGTCAATCATCCTTTTGGCCGCTCGCAGGGAGTCCGGCGTAGCGGTATAGACAGCATGGGTCGCAATATTGGTCCGAATCCGTCCCGAAGCCGCTCCATTCCAGCGCTCAAAGAAGCGAGGCTGGTCCGCCAGCGCCTCCTGATAGCCGGATGCGGTAATCCCCCGGGAGAGCAGGGCCCGGATCCCGCTGTCCTCCACGGCCCGAGCCACCTGATCCATCTCCATATACATGTCCGCGAAACAGGTGGTCCCGGTCGCAAGCATTTCTGCAATATCCAGCATGGTGGCCGTATATATGTCGGCACTTTGCCACTGGTTCTCCAGCGGCCATATGTAATCCTTCAGCCAACAGTCCAAATCCACATCATTGCCGTAGTTTCGAAAGATCGACATCGCCGCATGACAATGGGCGTTGATGAGGCCCGGCATCAGGAGCTTGCCCTTAGCCTCAATCAGTCGATCGCCTGGCCCCGCCAGGTCCTCCTGGTCACTGACGGCGCAAATCCGGTCCCCCTCGATGCGGACCTGACCGGGCCGTAGAATCGCCCGGTCAGAGTTCATCGTCAGGACGATCGCCCCGCGAAATACAATCCCCAATCCTTCCTCCTTTGCTAATGGCCCCCCTGCCCCAGCTGGCTCTCCCGGGAAACAGGGTAGGCCCGGGCAAAAATCTCAAACATTTGGTCCCGCTGGCCGCTTTCCATCCAGACCTGAATCATCTCCTGGAGGACCGGCCGAAACTCCTCCAGTCCGGCCAGGGTAAAATTATTGGCATCCGGATAGACGAGCGAGGCGCGGATATAGAACATGGTGATCTCATCGATAATCGCTTCGTGATCATTCACTTCATACCCCTCTTCGCGGAAAGCCGTGCGGACGCAGTGAATGATGCGAAAATAAAGGTAATCCACAAAGGTGCGGAAGATCTCCCGCCGCTCCACATGATCATTCAAATCAAAGAGGATGGCAATCATGAGATTCCAGGAGAGGTTTTCATTGACCGCCTTGTTGATGATTTCGCCCAGCTCCCGGGTGATGTCCGAATGATAATCAATGGGGGGCGTAAAATCAATCGTATGGCCAAATACCCCCTCGTTCAGTTTCGCTTTTTGGGCCGTCTCCAAAATCCGCACGAACTCCCGGGCAATTCCCTCCCGGCTCTCATATTTGACGCGGGTAAATTGAAACTCGGTCAGGAGATCCGTCGGCGCGCGAAAGTCGAAAAACAGAGAAGAGGCTTCTCGCAAGGGCAGGACATAGCTATCCTGAATGACCCGGCCAATGAAGGCCTCCAGCTGGTCCTCCGGTGAGAAGTCGACGGGATCATCCAAATCGGTCATATGCTCATATACCATGTGCAGCTGGCGGTCAATGAGCTCCAAATCCCCTTTAATAGAGGCCATGATCTGACGAACGAAGGATTCGGTCACCACATAATTATAATTTTTATAGAGAATTTTATGGTCAATTTCGTTCCAAAATACATTGACAATGGACTTGATCTGAAGCTCGAAATTTAGCACGATGGGGCCCCGATAGCGTCCATCAATTCGGTAAGAAGAAAAGCCATTTTTCTGAATCTTCGGCTGGTCATCCTCCAGCTTTAGCTCTATTTTGGGATCCCGGTCGGAGCGAAAATAGCCCTCTCCACAAGCCTCCGGAAAGGCTTGAAAAAGCGCCTGATAAACCTCCTCCTCCTCGTTGATAAAGCGGCATTCGATCCGGCCCCCAATAATATCAGACAGCTTGGAAAACATCACCTCGGTCTCCCGATAGCGACGGAAATAATCCTGGCGAATGATCTTCTCTTTTAGGCTGCTATCCTCCTTGATGCGGGAGGAATAGTTCACAAACCAGTCCTCCTCTGAAAAAAGAGACTCAAAAAGCTCGTCCATGGCCTCCTTGGCCTGGTCTAGCTCTGGTTCCAGCTTGTTCTTATAGGCAATCACTCGGTCAATATAATCAAAAAGTTGCAGTTTCAATCCGCTCCTCCTTCTCAATGATCTTGAACGGGTCCTTCCGCCCCTATTATAGACTAAAACACAGGCGATGAAAACATTTTCATCCTCCTCGAAAAAAAAGACCGCACCCAGGCGGTCTCTTGCTTGTCTAGCGAATCCGGAAATGATTCCTTTTCTTTTTTGAAATATAGGGCCGGTCGATGGTCCTGACATAATCCATATTCCAATTGGGAAACTCTATCCCCTCTGGTGTGGTCAGAGCCAGCCGCCTGACCTGCGCATATTCCAGGGGATTTTCTTCGCGACGGAAGGTGATCAGGGAGCGGATGATCATCCGAGACGCATGAATCATCTCCGGCGAATCCAGGCTGACCGTCGACATGGTCACCTGCCCCTCCTTGAAATCCAAAACCCGGATGGTGGGCTCATCTAAAACATCATTGAACTGGAGAAAGGCCCACTGGTCCTTCGTGAAATAGCGATCCCGGTGAAGATGGCCGTTGATGAAAATCCCGGCTCCTTTTTTCTCCGCTAACAACTGGTCCATGGTCAGGCTGGGATCATAGTCCCCCGCTTCGTTATAAAAACGCATCCGCTCCGGCGCGTGGTGGGCAAAAATCACCACCAGCTTTTCTCCGGCGGACCGAAGCTCCTTCTTTACAAAGGTACGCTGGTCAAAATCGATCGCAGAGGACGATTTGCCCGGATGGAGTGCCCGACAGGTATCCATAAAAATCAGCTTTGCCTCGGGATGGTCCTCGGACCAATAAAGGCGCGACCCCGTTAGTTGCCGATAAGAGGCCTTGGTCTGAACCAGGAGATCGTGGTTCCCTACGACCGCTTCGAAGCGCTGATCCGCTTTTTTATATTGATGAATCAGGCGATAAACCGAGCCAAACTCCCGTCTACTGCCGTAATGAGTCAAATCCCCTAACGAAACATAAAGGTCGGCGTCCTGTGCGAAAAAGGTCTCGAAGATCTGGCTATAGAAGTAATGGTTCTGCTCCTTTAATTCTTTGGTCCGCCAGCGCATCGAGGAATAATGGGTATCCCCCAAACAGACAATTCGCATATTCACCTCCTTTGCCATACACTCTATATTATAACGATGTTGAAAAAAATTATCAAAGCTTTGTGGATGTATTGTGTAAGCTCTGCCTTCTTTTTCTGTAAAAAAGGACCGCAAAAAGGGCCAGCAGAAAAAACAGAAGGAGGGCGATCGGCCAAAAGGAGCGCGGTGGCTTTAGGTCAATGGTCGTGCATAAGGATCCACCCCATTGACCCGGGCGGGTGCGCGCAGAGGTGGCATTGCCCGCGAGATCTTCCGCCTCGAGCAGAATGGTTTGGGGCGTTCCAGAAGGATAAAGGGTGAATCGATCCCTATAGTGGCGCTGGCCAACCAGATCCAGGGTCGTTTTCTGACCATTGATGGTCCGTGAAATCCGCTTCAGCCCCACCGAATCCTCATAGTCCACCGTCACCAATTGGGCGACCGCCCGCAGGCGGGTCTGCTCGAGTCCCTGCACCCTTCGAATCCTCGGCGGCTGACGATCAATAAAAAAAGAAAGATCCTCTCCCCATGCGTTGACGCTCTCGCTGGTGTGACCATCTTGCGTCCGGGCCACCCACACCAGCTGATAAAAGCCCTCCCTGGAAAAACAAGCCGGATCGACCCATACAGACCAATGCTGGCCCACGCCCGGCTGGGCCGAGAACGCCTTCGCCTTGCTTCGTGGTCCGCCACCGTCTTGCCCTCCTTCTGGCGCTGGGCGAATTTTTTTCGTCCAGTAGGCCGAATAAGGCTGGCCGTTTCGTCTCGCTTCTAATCGCAGGTCCTCCGCCCGCAGGCCAGCCGGGGAAAAGAGGGTAAGGGTCAATTCGTCCGGCAGGGCCCGCTGAACAAAGGGCCGCCGCTGAGCGATCTGGTCGAGCAAAGGGCCATAGCGAAAGAAGCAGCCCAGCTGCGGGAGGCAGGGAGCCCCTTCAAAAAGAGTGCCCTCCTCCAGCCGGTCTTGGAGGCGGCGGACCGGGTTCTCCTCCTTTTTTTCTGCCCCCGCCCCCGGACTATTGGGAGGCGCCTGCTTTTTTTCTTTTGCGGGAAGCCCCGCTTCCTCCTTTTCGAGCCTTGCCTCTCCTGCCTGCGCCTCCCTTTCCTGCCCAGCAGCCAGCCGATGAAAGCGAAATAGCGGAGCCTGGGTTCGGTGACCCGCCAGGTCCATCATCCCCCAGGAAAGGGTGTATTGGCCAGAAGCGGGAAAAAGGAGGCGGGCGGACCAGATCCCTTCGTGGTGCAGAAAAGAAGGCGACGGGAGAGCCAGGGCCTGGTCGTCCCCGAGGGTTCTTCTGCGCACCTGAAAATGCTGGCTGGAAAAATCCGGGTTAGCCTCCTTCATCTGCAATAGGACCAAATAGCCTTCCTGCTTCTCCTGTCCTTGAATTTTCAGCTCCGGTTTTTGCTGGTCCAGACAAAAATCATACGGAGGGATTGGCGGTTGGGATGTTCGACCCACTCCATCTTGAAGGGGAAAGCGGATCCGGTAGTGGCCCTCCTCCTTCACCGTAAAAGTGGCTCGAAGACCCCCTTTGAACGGCGTCCATCTCCCTTCCAAGGGGCTTGCTCCATCCGATCCTTCCAAAATCAGGTGGGCCCGGTCGCCCAAAAACAGGGGCCAATCATCCTGCAAAAATACTTGAAGGGTAAAAGGAGCCCGAAAATAGGCTCGGCCCGCCTGAATCTGGACGGGCGCCTGATCAACCACCACCTCCACCCTTGGCGGCTTTTGATCCACTGCGAACCAGCCTGGACTCCGCTTTTGTGCCAATACTCGGCCGGTCCCTTCCACCAGGCGGAAGACACTACAGACGGGCGCATCCCTTGCAGTAGCGGGCAGGGGCAGGGACAGATGAAGGGAGGCGCCGTCCTGGATCCACGGTGCTTGAAAAAGCGGATACGCCTGCTGATCCTTCAGATGAATCTGATCCCCGGACGACGCATAGAAAAGCACCTCCAGGCGCGCTGCCTGGGCCCGCAAGCGACGCATGGCATCCGCCGAGCCGGAAATCCGGACTTTAAAAAAGGGAACCTGGTCAAAAAGATAGACTGCCTTTTCTCCCGCCCCTATTTTCCGGTGATAGGACGCAGGAAGGTCAATTTTCAGGGTGGTCATGGCTCCTTCCTTTCACGCTCAGACTGACGACTCATGGCCTTTTCCAGCAGGACCAAGGCCGCTTGAGCCTGCGCTTTTTCGCTCTGAAGGGCCCCCGCCTCCGGCAATTGCCCTATGCCCCGCTTGAGCTCCTGGAGGAGGCGCTGTCCCTGGCTTTTATGATCGGGCTCTTCGAAAAGGCGGCGGTGATCATAAAAAAGGATCGCAAGGATCCGGTAGTACCGAACCTGCTCTTCTGGAGGACATTTCCTGACGGCGATAAGGTCCTGGAAAAACCTCTCCTGCCACCGTCCCAGATCGCCTGGATCCATCCTGGTCCCTTGCAAAAAAGCGAAGCCCGTCCGGTAAAAATCAAAGAGGTGGACCCAAAGAACAATTCCTCCTTCTGCTTCTTGACCCTCCTTGGCCAGCAAGGCCAGGCCCCGCTGAAGGTAAGGCGCCGCCTCCGCCAGCTGATCCCCTGGATGTATGGACGCCCAGGGGCCTGAGACGAGCAGGGCGCGGGCCAGCTTCAGATAGAAGCGGCCCCAGCCTGCCCCCTGCTCGACCTCCTTTTTTTCTGCCAGGGCCTGATCCAAGGCCTGCCTTTCCAGGTCGCTGATGCTTCCATCGGCCAGGGCTTCCGAAAGCTGGTGGGCCAGGCGGGCCAGGTCTGTTTCCTGCCGGCCCTGGCCCCATAGGACAAGGGCCAGCCCAAAGAGGAGGCCTAGAAGGAGAAAGGCCATGCCCTTCGATTTTTGAAGCGTCTTCTGTTTTCGATTGGTGGCCCAGAAGCGAGAAGCCCGGTCCCATCCGGCGCTCGTCCACTGCTGATCCACCGCCAATAAGGCCTCCCCCATGGCGGCCATAGAAGGAAAGCGGTCCTCCGCCTCCGGCTGGCAGGCCCGGTCCAGCACGGCCTGAAAGGCCCTGGAGATCGGCGTTGCTGCTCCCTTTCGTGCATTCTTTGGATCGCCGCCCACCAGGGCCCAAAGGGTCCGACCCAGACCGTAGACATCCGTGCGTTCCGTGACCGGACGATGGGCAAATTGCTCGGGAGCGGCGAAATCAGGGCTGCCACAGCCCACTGTCCGGCCCTTTTGCCCCCGCCTTTCGATCAGTCCAAAATCGATCAGCTTGAGGGCCCCCGAAGGCTCTCGCATCAGATTGGCCGGCTTCAAATCTCCATAGATTAGCGGCGGATCCTGTTGGTGGAGGTAGGAAAGCACATCCGCCAGGGCAATCCCCCACTGGCACACGGTCTCTTCGGGCCAACGGACGCCCCGCTCGAGGGACCGGTCCAGGCTCTCCCCTTCGATGAAATCGAAAATCACCCCCCAGTAGCTCCCCCGGTCGACCAGCTCCACCAGACGGGGCAGGAGGGGATGGCTCAGGCCCTTGATCAGCTGAAGGGCCGGAGGGATCGTCCCCTCCTGAGATTTTTTCACCAGCTTCATGGCCCATTTTTTGTCCAGGTCGGGATCTCGGACGAGATAGACCCGTCCCTGACCGCCCGTGCCAAGTAGGCCCATGGGCTCATAGCGGGTCATCGCCCCTCCTTTCTCTGGTTTAAGACCTGTCTCTGCCCCTTCTTCTTAGGCCCTTCCATCATAAAGGATCTTCTGTTCCACTGGTGTTTCCTCTTCTGTGCCAAAAAAGCCCAACAAAAAAGGCGATCCGCAGACATATGCTTGCTGGATCGCCTTTTTGGCATTATTGAAAACCCTTTATTCGCTTGAAATCCAAGTCCCTTGCAAGGGCCCGGTCGACTTCTATTGTCCCTTTTGAAGCAGCGCAATGACCGCCTTCGTCGCTTCGGAAAGGGTGTCCGAGGAGGCCACATCCGCCCGGGCTACGACGCCAATATGGTCGGAGGAGGGATCAGGCGTTTTTTTGCCTGCTTTACTCTTTTCAGTCCCTTTGGCCTTTTGGGACTTTTTTTCCGCTTTCGTCCCTTTGGCTTTTTCGGTTTCCTTCTCCCCCGTGTCCGCCTTGGTCCCCTTACCCTTGACAGCCTCCTTGGCCGCTTTTTCCGCCTTGGTCCCTTTGGTCATCTTGCGCTCCTTGCGTTTCTGGGGCGCCTCCATCACCTTTTCAGGCGGACATTGGGTTCCGTCCTCTTTTTCCACCACCGAATCCGTCTGCAGGCGCGCATTGATATCATCGCGCCCCTCCTTGGCCTGGGAAATCAGATCCTTGATCTTCAGCAGGCGGGTGATGGTGGAACGGTCCTCTTCATCCAGCTTCATCCGAATATAGGAGATGGTCTCCTCCAAATCCGGTATGGTCCGGTATTCCAGGGCATTGACCCTCCTCCGGGTGGCCTCAATTTCATCCGCCATAAGCTGGGCCGATTTTTCGATCCGGGTCAGCTCCAGGAGCCGGTCCATGACCGCATTGAGCTCCTCCAGAGCCAGGTCGAGCTCCGGAGAGGTCTGCACATAGCCGTACGGAGTGGTCGAGGCTTCCTCCCCCTCCTGATGCCCCACCCGCTCAAAATGAAAGCGGGGGATGCGCACACTCATGACATTTTCCACCTCGACGCCGACCAAAAGCTTCTGGCGGGAGGATCGGAGGGCATTTTCCAGCATCTCCGGACTCATGACCGCTGAGGCCATGGAGAAGGAGGCAAAGGTGCGGTGCAAGGCCTCCTCCACTTCCTTTCGCATGGCTCGATTTTCCTTGGCCAGCTGGATAAACCGGCGCATGAGCTCATCCTGCTTGTCCTTGAGCAGGCTATAGCCCCGCTTGGAAACCGCCAGCCGGGTTTTCAGATTGGCCATCACCATCCGGGTGGGGTTCACATTGAGCCGGGTCATTACTTCACCTCATCAGTCTGAGACTCCGGATCCTGGGATGCAGGGGAGGCCTTGGCCTCCTCCTTTCCTGCTGCCACCGGACCCAGATACTCATCCAGGGTGGCATCCTTGATCCGCTTGAGCTCCTCGCGCGGCAAGATCTTCAGCAGGTCCCAACCGAGATTTAAGGTTTCTTCAATCGTCCGGTTGGTATGGAAGCCCTGATTCACATATTGAGCGTCAAAGGCATCGGAGAACTTGGCAAAGGCCAGATCGGCCTCCGACAGGGCCGATTCGCCCAGGATGGTGGAAAGCTCCTTGGCATTGCGGCCACGGGCGACGCCGGCGTAGATCTGGTTCATGGTCTCCGCATGGTCGGCCCGGGTCTTGCCCTTGCCGATCCCCTGATCCTTCAAACGGGACAGGGAGGGCAGGATATCGATCGGCGGATTGATCCCGCGGTTGTAGATGGACCGGGAGAGGATGATCTGCCCCTCCGTGATGTAGCCCGTCAGATCCGGAATCGGATGGGTGATATCATCCTCCGGCATGGACAGGATCGGAATTTGGGTAATGGAGCCTTCCTTCCCCTTGATCCGGCCGGCTCGCTCATAGAGCTGGGAAAGATCGGTATAGAGATAGCCCGGATAGCCGCGACGGCCCGGCACCTCCTTACGTGCGGCGGAAACCTCACGCAGGGCTTCGGCATAGTTGGTCATATCGGTCAGAATGACCAATACGTGCATCCCCTGTTCAAAAGCCAGGTATTCGGCGCAGGTCAGGGCAATGCGAGGCGTCGAGATCCGCTCGATGGTAGGATCGTCGGCCAGATTCATAAAGAGCACGGCCCGGTTAATGGCCCCCGTCTTGGTAAAATCCTGAATAAAGAACTGGGCTTCTTCAAAAGTGATCCCCATAGCGCCGAAGACCACCGCGAATTTTTCATCCTTGCCCCGGACGGTCGCCTGCCGGGCAATCTGAGCCGCCAGCTGGTTGTGTGGAAGGCCATTGCCCGAGAAAATCGGCAGCTTTTGCCCACGCACCAGCGTGTTGAGCCCATCGATTGCAGAAACGCCCGTCTGGATAAATTCCTCCGGATATAGACGCGAATAGGGGTTAATGGCCTGTCCATTGATATCCAACCGCTTGTCCGGCAGGATCTCTGGCCCGCCATCAATCACCTCGCCCATACCGTTGAAAACACGGCCCACCATATCCGGCGAAACGCCTAATTCCTGGGGCTTGCCCAGAAAACGGCAGGAGGTGTTTTTCATATTGATCCCGGAGGACCCTTCAAAGAGCTGGACCAGGACGGATTCCTGCGAGACCTCCAGTACCTTGCCCCGCCGCTTGCTCCCGTCCTGGAGCTGCACCTCAACCAGCTCCTCATACTTGGCACCTTCAATGCCCGTTACCAGCATAATCGGGCCGGAAATCTCCTCTATCGTCTGATATTCCTTAGGCATCTGCTACCTCCCGTTCTGCTTGCAAGCGGGCAAACTCTTCCTTCATGTCGCTTGCCAATTCATCGACCCGACCCAGGTCCTCTTCCGGAATATAGCGCATCCGGGTGATGGTCGGCCGAACCGCCATGGTCTCGATCTCATTCAGGTACACCCCATGGGCCAGCGCTTCCTGCGCCAGGTCATGGAAGTGCAGGATGGTGGAGAGCATCTTGTACTGCTTTTTGGCAGAGCAGTAGGTGTCCACGTCATCAAAAGCGTTCTGCTGGAGGAAATCCTCCCGAAGGGACTTGGCCGTAAAGAGCTTGAGCTGGTCTTCCGGCGACAGCGAATCCACCCCGACCAGACGGACGATCTCGTTGAGCTTTTCCTCCTCCGTCAAAAGCGCCATGGCCTGAATCCGTAGGGCCGCAAAATCCTCGCCGATTGCGCCGTTGAAATAATCATCCATCTTTTCCTGATACAGGGAATAGGACTTCAGCCAGTTGATCGCCGGGAAATGACGGGCATAGGAAAGGTCATAATCCAATCCCCAATAGACCTTGGTAATCCTGAGGGTCGACTGGGTCACCGGCTCGGACATATCCCCGCCCGGCGGCGAAACGGCCCCGATCGCAGTCAAGGAGCCCTCCCGGCCGTCCGAGCCCAGGCAGTCCACGATCCCGCAGCGCTCATAGAAGGAGGCAATCCGGGAGGCCAGGTAGGCGGGATAGCCTTCGTCGCCCGGCATCTCCTCCAAGCGTCCCGACATCTCGCGCAAGGCCTCGGCCCACCGCGAGGTGGAGTCGGCCATCATCGCAACGGAATAGCCCATGTCCCGATAGTATTCAGCCATGGTGATCCCGGTATAGATCGAAGCCTCCCGCGCCGCCACCGGCATATTGGAGGTGTTGGCGATCAGGACGACCTTCTGCATCAGGGATTTGCCCGTGTTCGGGTCCTGGATCTCCGGAAACTCGTTGAGCACCTCGGTCATCTCATTGCCCCGCTCCCCGCAGCCCACGTAGATGATGACCTCCGCGTCCGCCCACTTGGCGAGCTGGTGCTGGATGACCGTTTTCCCTGAGCCAAAGGGCCCCGGAATGGCCGCCGTACCGCCCTTGGCCACTGGGAAGAAGGTATCGATCACCCGCTGACCCGTGATCAGGGGCCGAACCGGGTCCTTCTTTTGCTTATAGGGGCGGGGCTTTCGAACCGGCCAGCGCTGCATCATCGTGATGGGATGCTTTTCTCCCGCCTCGTCCACCAGGACGGCGACCGGCTCCAGGACCGTATATTCCCCCCCGTCAATGGACGCCAACGTCCCGGATAGGCTGGGGGGGACCATGATTTTGTGCACGATCACCTCCGTCTCCTGGACGTGTCCGATGATGTCGCCGGCCTCGACCCGGTCGCCGACCTTCCGATCCGGGATAAAATCCCACTTTTTCTCGTGGTCAATCGGATCCGCCGAAATCCCGCGTTCCAGAAAATCGCCAGCCCGGCTGGCCAAATCGTCCAGGGGGCGCTGGATCCCGTCGTAGATCTGACCGATCATCCCCGGCCCCAGCTCCACGGACAGGGGCGCTCCGGTCGTTTCGACCGGCTCTCCGGGCCCCACGCCCGTCGTTTCCTCATACACCTGAATGGAAGCGACATCCTTGCTCATTTCAATAATTTCGCCGATCAGGCCTCGTTCTGAGACCTCCACGACGTCTTGTATGTTTGCGTCCTCCATCCCCCTCGCTTCCACCAGGGGGCCGGAGACTTTGGTAATGGTACCTTTTTTCAAGGGGTCTCCTCCCTTCTAAAAAATATCCATTCCGACCGCTTTTTCCACGTTGTCGGAAATATTTTGCATGCCCATCCCCAGCGACCCCTGGGCCGAGGGAATATAGACAATGGCCGGCACCGGCTTTGTTTTGTAATGCTCCAGTGTCTGCGGGATCAACGCCGCATAGGCCTCCGTCATGTAAATCACGCCATATTGGTCCCGGGCCAGGCGGTCCACCGTCCGGCGAATCTCATCAGCCCCCGTGGGCGTGAAGACCTCCACGCCAATGGCCCGAAAGGCCAGAACCGATCCCTTGTCTCCGATCACGGCAACCTTATACATCGGTCCTCATCCTTTCTTTGATTTCTGCCTCTTCGAGGCCCACCTGCTTCGCATGCAGCAGGATGCGAAGATTTTGAATCTCGCTCTCAACCCGGCTGAAATAGCCGAACAAAAGCTCCGGGCCTTCATTGCCCCGCAGGGCTTCTGCACTCAGGACGCGCTTCAACCGATCCTTCGCCTGCTCCAGGGTCGTGATCCTTCCGTCCTGCACATAGCTTCGTACCGCTTCTTCAAAATCACGCCCCAGCTCCGCCTTCTGGAAAAAGAGGGTGTAATGGACCCCCTCCAGGCCATAGATCTTTTCAAAGTCCGCCCGGGCAATGCGCCCGCCCTCCACCAAAAGATTGCTCAGAAAATTTCGACTCTCCTTCCGGCGACTGGCCCGGAAAAAGTTCAGGATATTGGTGGCATCTGCCATTTTCTGCACATAGCGGCTGAAAAAGGGCCGGTCAATGGCCTGACTCCAGGATTGGAGCTGGCGGAAGAGCCAACGGTCCAGACAAAGATCCAGCCTTCTGGCATCCTGACTTTCGGTCCAAATCGCCACCCCCTCGGCCAGGGCCTGCTCCAGGTCTGTTCTTTTGGGATTGGCCTGGGGATAGTGGATCCAGTCTTTAATCTGCGGCAGGAATAAGGAGCCAAAAGGATAGCAAAGCGCCGCAAAAGCCTCGGCCTCCTCGGGGCCTTCCGCAAGCTCCGATTTAATCAGCATTTTGAGGTTGTGAAGGTCATAGGCATGAAAAAGGAAGGCTCGAACAGGAGCATCCTCGATCAGATCCTGGACCTGGTCTGCCTGACGGGCCAGCTCCTCCTGCAAAATCTGGTCAAAATCCTTGCCCTCCTGCCCTTGACCCTCTAATAAGGCCCCGTAGCGACTCTCCCGAAGGATGGCCAATGCCTCCAAAAGATCCCGGCTGGTCAATAGCCTTTTCCAGACGCTTTCAGAAAGGATCTGTCGCTCCATCATGCGAATGCGCATGGAAGCAAAAGCATAGGATTGCGCCATGGCCACCTACCTTTCCGAAATCAGATGAATGATTTCACTATCCAAGCTATGGCGAAGGGTCTCCACCAGCTCATCAAAATCATAGTTCTCCCGGACCCCCCCTCGGATGATGCGGAAGCCCGAGGATAGGTTGCTTACCTTGCGGACGGTCCAGCCCTTGGCCTCATAATTGCGGTTTTGCGGAATTTCCAAAATCGCATCCGCCTCCACCGGCAGCTTGGCCAGGTGGCGGTCGAGGATTTTCTTAAACTCCACCCCACTCATCTTGCGAAGCTGGTCCTGCGCCAGGGCAAAGGTCCGGTCCATGACCGCCTGCTTGGCTGTCAGGATCCGGTTGCGGGCTTCCCGCTCCGCCCCGGTCCGAACCCGGTCCTGGATCCGTGCGGCCTCTGCCTCCTTGCGGTGATCGAATTTCGCTGCTTCCGCCTCCACCGCAGCGAGAAGCGCCCGATTTTTTTCTTCCCCCCGGAGGCGCGCTTCTTCCATCAAGCGGTTGGCCTCCTGGTTGGCATCTTCAATAATGTGACTGACAATTTGATCCAAATTTGACATAGCCTCCTCCTTTGGCCTACGCCCGGTCGAAGGACTAGGCTGCGAAGAGAAGAATCAGGGAAATGATGAAGGCCAGGATGGCGTAGGTTTCGACCATGACCGCGTAGATGACGCCCTTCATTGACTCCGCTTCATTTTTGGCCAGAATTTCCAGCCCGGCATAGGCTACATTGCCCTGGTGAATGGCCGATGAATAGCCCACAATGGCAATCGGCAGGCAGGAGAGGCAAACCCGAAGGCCTTCCTGCAGGTCCAGATTGGTGTTGAGCTTGACCACCAGGACGATGATGGCAATGATCATGCCGTAGAGTCCCTGGGTACCCGGCAGAAGCTGCAGGATCAAGGAACGACCAAATTTAGCCGGATCGTCAATGACGATCGCTGCTGCGCCCTGCCCCACGTGGCCGACGCCACGGGCCGAGCCGATGCCGGAAAGGGCTGCTGCTAACACAGCACCCAGTACGGCGAAAAGTACCCCACCATTTTTCACGAAAAATTCCACCATAATTTTTTCCTTTCTGTTTACGCCCGCTGCCTCCTGGCTTCGGGCTCTTTAGCTGCTTGCCTATTTCAGGTCGATATATTTGCCCTCAGGACGGAGCTTCTTAAAAGGCTTGCCACCGCCCTGATAGAACTTACCAAAATATTCCACATAGATCAGACGCATGGAATGCACGTAGGCCGAAAGGCCACTTAAAAAGAGGTTGAAGAGATGGAGGAAGACCAGGAGCACCATGGCCAGGAGAAAGAGCAACAGGTTGATCTTGCCCTGGGCCAGCATGGTCCAAATCCCCGCATCCGCGCCGGAAATCCCCATGATCATCTTGCCAATCAGGTTAAAGGAAAAGCCGATATAGGCGCCGGAGAGCATGAGGGCGGTCACCCGGGTAAAGGAGGCGAAATCTCCAATATAGCTCGTGGCGCCGTACAGATTATAGAGGCCCCAGGCCACCCGGGCCCCCTTGCTTTTTTCATCACGGGCCGAGAAGAAGATGATCAAAAGTCCGCCGATAATGGCGAATAGGAAGCCCGTAGTCGCCACCATGGCCGGTCCCTTGAGCCCCTTGGCCAGGCCGCCCACC
>CABTYV010000027.1 GCA_902489145.1 uncultured Tissierellia bacterium
CGCCTCTTTGGTCTCAACCGCTACGAGACGGCCGCCGCCATTGCCCGCGCCATGGCCAAAAAATTAGGCCATGTAGATACAGCCATGGTGGTTTCTGGGGAGCGTTATCCGGATGCGATGAGCGCCGGTGTGCTGGCCGCCAATCGAAACCTTCCGATTTTGCTGGTTTCTGCCAAAAACCTGCCCAAGGAGACCGCTCAGGTCATGAAGGAATTGGGCATTCAAAAGACCTATATCGCAGGTGGCCCTGCGGTTATTGGTCAGCCGGTGCGCCAACAGCTGCCGAAGTGTATCGCTTCCTTTAACGGTGAAAACCGCTATGAAACGGCCGCTTTGATCGCAAAAGAGCTGCCGAATCAGAACCGGGTCTATCTGACCACCGGCCTCCAGTTTGCCGATGCCCTCACCATTGGGGTGGTAGCGGGTGCTTCTGGAAATCCGCTCCTCCTCAGCGATCCCGTAGCGCTCTCCAAAGCGACCCGGTCCTATCTCATGACGCATCCCGTCCGGGAAATGGTCATCGTTGGTGGACCGATGGCGCTCTCAGCCGCCGTATTTAAAGCGGCTGCGAAGCTGGTAAAGTAGATTGACATTCACCCCTTCCCCTCCTGGGGGAGGGGGCCATAAAAGAGGCGGTTCAAAGACAGATTAGCTGTCGATGAACCGCCTCTTTTTTACTTTAAAGAATTAGATAAAGTCCGAGCGAATCTTATGCCAAATTAGCGCGCCTGATCGGGATTTGAAATGGTAACGGCCTTCACCCCGTAATGAAAGGCATACCAACGGTTAAACCAATAATCAGGAGATTGGCGCAGGTGATAGGTTTCAGCGAGAGGGTTATAGGGGTTATGAGACTGATTTGGACGGGGAAGGAGGATCACCTCCCGTCCCGCACTTTTTTGTTCCTGTAAAAGGCTTTGGGCGTGGCCCTCCTCCCGGTAGGTCTGAAGCAGGTCTTGACCGGCCTTTACGTAGGTGATCAGGGCCAGGCAGGCGATCAGAATGGATAGGCCCATGCCTATGATCCGGCCATAAGGCACGGCTTTTTGAATCCTGCTCCATAGGAGACGGCCTTGAAGCCCGCAGGCGAGTAAAAGAAATGAATAGGTCCAACAAAAGGAGCGTGGGGCAAGGTTGGGTGTGACGATCAAGACCAGCCCCGCGGCCAAAGCAGAAAGCGCAAAAATCAAAGAAGCAGGCACGATTTTTATCCCTTGCCAAAGGCTGATGCCATAAAAAATCAATAAAGTAAAAAGCAGAAGGCCAGAGGTTTCCATCAGGCGCTTTAATAGAAGAAAAAGGTGGGGCAGAAGGCCTGTGGCGTAGATGGATCCGGAGAGGCGATGCGCATTTCCCGGACTCAGAAGCTGCAGAAGCAGGCCGAAAGAAGCAAAGACCACAAAGAGCAAGGGCGCCTTCAAAGAGGACCAGGATGCCGCCTTCTGCCAATGCCAATAGGCAAGGAAAAGCAGGGCCATCAAAATGATCATCCCACCGCCATTTTCGCTAGAAGAGCCTGTGCCAAAGGCAAGGAGACACACCAGTCCGATCCGTTTTTTTTCGCCTCGCTCCCAAGAAAGAAAAGCCTGAGCAGAAAGGAGGCTCAGGAGGATCATCCAAAGATAGTTAAAGCTGCCGGACCGCCAGAGGACGGAGGCGCCAAACTGGGGAAAGGTCAGAAAAACGAAGGAAAAGAGGAAAAGATAGGGAAAAAATCGCCGCCTTTCGGGCCGCTTTTCCAGGCATTGATAGAAGAGAAAAACCAGCCCTAAGAAGGCCAGGCTATTGACCAGGACAAAAACGGGCTTTCCTGCCAAAAGCACGCTTTGGAGGAGAAAATGAGGGAGGATGCGGCCGTTGCGTAAAAAATAATGGTGAAAAACGGAAACGGTCACATCAAAAAAATTGCGAAGGGGGCGTGTGGTGGGGGAGGGCAGGGGACCCTGGAAGATATAGAAATAGGAGATATCATCCGAAACCAGGATGCTGCTCGCATTCAAAAAAGCCATAGCGAAAAAAACGATACAAAAAAGAAAGAGAACTGCTTTTTTATTTTTGCTCATGGATCTTCCTCCACTCGTCTTGTTGGGCTCGAATGTCTTTGGCTCGAATGATGCTGGACTTATAAAGCGGCTCCTGACAATGAGGACAGGATTTGGGAAAGGGAAACATCGTTTTTAAATGATTGCCGCAGTGAGGACAGCGAAAATAGTGATAATCCAGGTAGGCCGCCGGTAGAAGAAGGGCGATAAAAAGAAGCTCCTGGATCCAAAGCCGCCCCTTCATGGGGCCGACCCAATAGGAAAGCAGGGCGCCCACCATCCCCAGGCGCAAGAGGAGATGGAAGAGGCGGGTTAGGGCCAGCGGCATCTAGGCCTCCTCCTGGCGGTAGGCCTTTATAAAGTGAAATTTTCCTTTTCGCTCGTAGCGTCTTTTTTCTTTGCCCTGTCTTAAATAGGTCATCTCACAGAAAAGAAGCACGATCAGAGAAAGGGCCGACGTAATCAGGCCGGGCACCCAGTAGGGATTTTGATAGGTCAGACGAAGCGCATGGGTTCCTTCTGGAACCTCCATGGCGGTCAAACCGTCCAGGGCCATAAAGGTCGCTATGGGCGCGCCATCCAGTTCAGCCCTCCATCCTTCATCATACGGAATGGAAAGAAGGAGATAGGGGGTAGAAGCGGTCGCTGTAAAATGGCCCGCTATCAGGGTTTCGCTTCGATGGTCCACCTGGAGGCCCATCTGTCTTTGAAACTGGACGGCCTGCTTCCAAGCCGCTTCATCGAAACGGAAAAGGGAAATATTATTAACGCTAAAGGCGGAAGCATCGGGCTGGAGCTGAACCCGGAAAAATTGCTCTTTTCGTTCATCCAGCGCAGAAGCAACGTTATAAACCTGAGAAAAACGGACATCGCCGGTTCGACGGTTGGGCAGCTTCTTGTTATTTAAGATAAATTTGGTCTCCTTGGGTTTGAGGGTATTGGAGACCGTTAGATAATAAGAAGCGCCGGCATCGGTCGTAAAGCGGTAGTCGGCATAGGCGGTTTTTTTCTTTTCGATCCGGTTATAGCGGGTAACGAGCTCACTTTCCCGAAAAGGTCGTAGATTTTTTAGCTTGGCTTGGGCCACCGGCTTGCGCTCAAAATAATTGATATTGCCTGACGTTCCGTCGATCAAGTTCGCTATCCGGTCCTGGCTATCGATCGGATTGGACCGACCAAAAGAGAAATGACGCAATTCCTTTTCTGCCAGCAGGCCCAGGGGCATGGGTTGCTGGATTTCATAGACGCCAATCCAGGGAAGCGACTTTACCTTTTTCATTTCTTTGAGATCGGGCCGCAGGGATCGATTGTTCATGTGGTCAGAGCCAGGCTGGGCGAGCCTATTTTCAGCCTGGGCGGACAGGTAGTAGCGCAGGGCAAAAAGCCCATCAGTCAGCTTGGTGGGGTTGGTGCCATTGACCGAGTTGGAGGTTACGGGGAAGCCCAAACCAGCGAGCACGTTGATGGTGGTGCGGTTGAGATCCGAGTTAAAATGGCTCAAGCCGGGATATTGAAAGCGCATGGCATCATTGTTATCATGCCGAAAACCCATTTCAATCCGGTAGAATTCCTCCTGATTGGGTCGAAGGCCCTCGAGCGCTCCTTGAACGGTGCGTTCATAAAAGGCAAACTCATCCAAAGATTCGTAGGAATAGCATCCGGTAAGGAAGGCGCTATGCAGGCCCATCTCCGCAAAGCTGATCAAACAGAGGACCAGGAAGGCCTGTCGGCGAAGGAGCAGGGATTGACCCTTCATCCATTGATAGCACAAATAAGCCATAATCACCACCAGAACAAGGGTGGCAAAGAGGTGATAGGGGGTCAAAAACTTCTCGAATCGCTTGGGGAAGAACAGAAAATAGACGATCAAGAGAACATAAAAAAGCAGGGTCACCAGAAGCCCTAGAGGCGCAGTAAATCGGATTCGCATGGCGCTTCGATAGCCAATCCAGACCAGAAAAAAGGAAAGCAGCCAGGAATAGCGGTAAATATACCACAGGGGGTGCTGCATCCCGTGCCAGACGAGATTGATGGCATCAATGCCCATGGAAAAATAGAAGACCAGGAGGATCAGAAGCGTGGCCAGCTTTTCTCGGAAGCGGATGGTCCGATTGAGGAAAAAAAGCACCAATAGGAAGCTGATGATTGTTCCCACAAAATAGTTCGGCAGTCCATAAGGCACTTCATCGTAGGAAAAGGCGCCGGGAAAAATTTTGGCGAAAAAGTCCTGGGGGGGATAATTCCACTTCCATTTCGGGATGACCTCATTTGCATAGGAGCCCTTGGATAGAACGATAGAATGAAAGCTGGGCGCCAAAATAAAAGCCGCCAAGCCAGCCCCAATCAAGGAATAAAACAGAAATACACCGTAGTTCTTCAGACACCGCTTGGTCCATTGGCCGGGGCTAAAGCGACGGTCCCGGGCAGTGCGCATGAGGGCATAAGCGGCATAAAAAGCCAGGAACAGGCAGGCCATATAGGCCATGTAATAGTTTACAATCATCAGGTAGGCGAGGCTCAAGACATAGGGGATGGGATTTTTTCCCGCCAGCAGTCTTTCTAAAAAGAGGACAACGATGGGAAAGAAAAGGATGACGTCCAACCACATATGATTGAGCATAAAGGCAACGGCATAGGAGCAGAGGCCATATAGGGTCGAAAATAAAACGACCCGAAAATCACGTCCTTTTTCATGACATACCAAGAGAATGGCAAAATTCAAGCCAGCCAGGCCCAGCTTCAGAAGCTGGACGAGCAGAATGGCATAGGGTAGGTTTTCTCTTGAAAAGAGAAAGAAAAGGAGATGGAGGGGGGAAAGCATATAATAGGAAAAGGTCCCCGCCATACCTCCGCCCAGGGACTTCGACCAGCTGTAAAAAAAGCCGCTGCTATCCGTCAAAGCATGGCGAAAGGCTTCATAGAAGCCGACGTATTCGTTACGAAGGTCCACCGCCATGCTCGTCTGCAAGCCGAAGGGGAAGATCCCGGCATACACCATGCCGGGGATCATCAAAAGGATCGGCATGAGGAAGGAAAGACACAAAAGCCAGAAAAGCTTGGATCCTTGCCTTTTGGTGCGCACGACAATGACCTGATTTTTTCCCCAGTAGATCTGTTTCATCCTTGGTTTCCTTTTCTATCCTTCGAACCCCTATTTTCCCGGCTGATAGGAATCGCGCAGACTAACAATTTGATTGTAAATGCGGGCGGTCGGGGTCGATTTTCGGTCCTCTACAAAGTATCCCTGTCGCATAAATTGGACCTGACTCGGCTCGTGGCTCGGATCCACCAGCCAGGGCTCCACATAGCAGGGGGAGAGAACCTGGCAGGAGTTGGGATTTAAAAGATCCACATAGTCCCGATCCTCCCCGTCCGGATTTTCAACCGTAAAGAGCGGCTCATAGCATTTAACTTGACAGGCGACGCCTTCTGAGACTGGCACCCAGTGGATGGTCCCCTTGATTTTACGACCATCGGATGGGTTTCCGCCAAAGGAGTCGGGCTCATAGTCCGCATGAACGACGTTTACGCGTCCACTTTCGTCGGTTTCATAGGAGGTGCACTTGACAATATAGGCGTTCATCAGACGGACTTCATTGCCCGGATAGAGACGGAAATATTTCTTGGGAGGATCCATTTCGAAGTCCGCCCGCTCTATCCAAAGCTCTTTTCCAAAGGGGCAGGTATGACTGCCCATGTCGGGGTCCTTGGGGTGGTTGGAAATGCGGCAGAGGGGGTGGTCATCCTCCGGGAAATTATCAATGACCAGCCGAATGGGATCTAGGACGGCCATCGCTCTCGGTGCCTTGCGGTTGAGGTGGTCGCGGACGAAATATTCCAGCTGCCGGTAATCCACCATAGAGTCAGTTTTCGAGACGCCCACGGATTCAATAAATTCGACGATGGCCTCCGGTGGATAGCCGCGGCGACGCATGCCACACAGGGTGGGGAGACGGGGATCATCCCAGCCATCGACCAGGCCTTCTTCTACCAGATGGCGTAATTTGCGCTTGGACATCACGGTATTGGTCATATTGAGGCGTGCAAATTCAATCTGACGCGGCTGGTGGTCCATCTGGGTCTCTTCAATGACCCAGTTGTAAAGCGGACGGTGGGCTTCAAATTCTACTGTACAAAGGGAGTAATTGACCCCCTCAATGGCATCCTCCAGGGGATGAGCAAAATCATACATGGGATAGATGCACCAGGCATCGCCAGTTTGGTGGTGAGTCTTATGGGCGATCCGGTAGAGTACCGGGTCTCTCATGTTCATGTTGCCGCTTTCCATGTCAATTTTGGCGCGCAGGGTCTTTTCCCCCTCCTGAAACTCACCGGCTCGCATGCGCGCGAAGAGATCCAAATTCTCTTCTACCGATCGATCCCGGTTCGGGGAAGGGGTGCCCGGACGGTTGAAGTCGCCGCGACTCTCGCGGATCTCCTCTGGGCTCTGATCATCCACATAGGCTTTTCCACGGCGAATGAGCATCTGGGCTGCCTCATACATCTGCTCAAAATAGGAGGAGGCATAATAAAAGCGATCGCCCCAGTCATAGCCCAGCCAATGGATGTCTTCCTTGATGGCATCGATGAACATCTGTTCTTCTTTGGCTGGATTGGTATCATCCATACGGAGATTACAAAGGCCCCCGTATTTTTGCGCTGTGCCAAAATCCAGGCAAATCGCTTTGGCATGGCCGATGTGAAGCAGGCCATTTGGTTCGGGCGGGAAGCGTGTATGAATCTTTTGTCCATAGGTCCGGCCACCGGGCTTTTGTTCTTCTTCTATAATTTGATGGATGAAATGATTCGCATTGCTGTCCATTTCTTCCAGCCTTTCGTCGGTTTGGGGCAGATTATTTTTCTGCATAAGGGACTCCTTTCTGAAGCAACAAATCGAGTTGGACTCGATTCTGAGCTGTTCCTTATTTTATCATGTTTTGAGAAGGATAGCGGGGAGGAGGGCAGAAAGCACGCAAGATTAAACGAGCTTATTTTGATTTTTAAATTATGTCGCAAAATACATATTTTGTGACAACAAGGAGAACCGTTCAGGAAAAGTTGGATTGGGCTGAAAATCGCCCCATTCCGCCTTTTACCAGGGCTTAAACGGAGTGCGCCAGACCTCCTTCAAGAGCCAGGCTGGTTTGGACAGTGCTTCCTTTCTTCGTTGGGCCAAAATACGGTATATCGCATGAAGGGATCGCAGGGACTTCTCTTCGATCTCCATGTGTCCGTACTGAACATTCTCCATCGAACGGATAATGGCTTCCGGCATGGGCGAAGCCAAATGACATCCGACCTTGATCAAAAGGGTTCGAACGGTATCCTCTTTTTTGATTGACAGACCACTTAGCGCGCTGAGACGCAAGATCTCCTGCCAAATCCTTTCAACGGTCTCTTCTGTTCGATCGGACTCCATCAGCTGATTCGGATCCTGTCTTTCCTTCCAGCGTTTCCTCTTTTTATGCTGTACTAAGCCGAAAGCGAGCAAAAGCAGGACGATAAAGAGGATTGAAAACAGTATTTTCCATCCTAAGGCCGTGAGAGGCGAATCTGGCGAAATTTCGGGTGGAGTGCTACTATCATCTGGCATGGACTCGGAAATGGGCTCAGAAACGGACTCAGAGCTTGATTCTTCAGACGATACACTGGATTCACTGCTGCTGGAGGATGCTTCTGAGGAAGACGAGTTTTCTTCCTCTCCAGTCAAGCTTTCGCCGGATAAGGCGCGGACATGATCCGTCGGCGTGGCTTCCAAAGGAATCCAGCCCAAATTCTGATCCAGAATTTCAACCCAGGCGTGGGCTTGCTCACCGGTGAGGGTGCGGCTGATGAGGCCTGTCGATGGCGTATCGGCCGCAGGCACAACAAAACCTTCTACATAACGCACGTCGTAGCCGATATCCTGGAGTAGATTGGCCAGAGCGGTGGCAAAATAAACACAGTAGCCTTTTTTATTTGTTAAAAAATTATCTAAAAAAATCTCGTCTTTTTTTATCTCTGGAACATCCAGCGCATAGCGGTAGGCTTGATCGAAGTGTGCCCGCACCGCCACCAGTCGCGAAGCCAGGGGCTCTTTTGATTGATAGATCAAATTGTACAGAATGGGATCCTTTTTTTTGACAAGCCCTTCATATTGACGGGCCCCACTCCCCTGCTGAACCTGGAGGGCGGGCAAACGAGTCGGCTCCACCGCCAGGCGCGTCTGATAGCGATGGTCCATGCTGACCAGCCCGTAGGGACTGCTGTCCTGTTCCGAAATCACCATGCCATTGCTGCTATATAAAAAGGAAGTATCCACCTTCGAATGTCCCAGCGCATCCTCCAGGGTCATGCTGGCAGGCAGATCCTCCACCATACGGGCCAGAAGCGCCGGTTTCCCAGCGGTAAAAACGATGCGACTGGAATCCAACATCCGTTGATAAAAGAGGACCGGCTGAAAAATCTCCTGGTTGAAGGCCTGATCTCTGGCCGCTGCGGAAGGAAACCAGAAGGTTTTGGCTTTTTCGGTACTGAAATCATCAAAATAGTTTTTGTTCCAGGGGAACACGCGAAGGGTCTGCTGCGCCTGATAGGACCAATGGTGACCATCAAAGGCATCATAGCTGGCCCCTCGGAGATAAAAGGAAGCAGCATCCGAAAGGATGGCTAAATAGGGCTCCTTGCTTGGCTTGGCAGGCCCCCCCACCGTGAGGCTGCCCTGAGGATAAAAGCCCAGCTCCCCCAAGGAAAAGGCGGTAATTTCCCCGCCCTCCATGGGTCGGTATTCATTGAGCTTGCGGTTTAAATCGCGAAAAAAGAAAAGCTCCGGGGGCAATAGGCTCGATAGGATCAAGGTGATCGAAACCAGAACCAGGCCAAAGGAAATCGGAGGCCTTTGATCCCGGTTGTTCGGATCCTGCCGGAAGGCATAAGAGGCGTAGACACAAAATAAACCAATGGCCAAAAAGACCAGCCAGTAGGGCTGTTGGTCCAAATGCTCCATAAAAAAGAGCGGCAGAATCAGGAAAAGCATATTTAATAAAGGAATCGGCAGCGTCCAGGTCGTAAGGACTGCGATAAAACCGGATAAGAAGATGAGCGTCTCTTTCATCCGATAGGGCAGGGATAGGGGCTTCTCTATCGACGAATGTTGAAACCATTCCAAAAAGTGTACGATCATCCGGCCTTTTTCCTGCCAGTAGGAAAGGGACAAAATTGGAAGATGAAGATCGAAGTTTAAAAAAAATTGGAGCAGAAGCAGCAATAGAAAGCCCCCAAGAATTGGCAAGGCAATCTTCCAATGCTCCAATAAAAGTCCGCAAAGCAGGCAAAAAATGAGTAAGGGCAAGACCGCACTCTGCCAGGAGGGCAGAGGCGTATAGGTATACTGGGCCATCAGGCCACTAAAGAAATAATAAAGAGACAGGGCGAAAAGGCTGGCCGTAAAAAAAGATTGGAGGGTACGTACGATTTGTCTTTTATCCATCTTGTCGGCCTCCCTTCGGATCATCCAGCCACAGGCATGAAAAATCGCCTGCTTCTACACGATCGACCATCTCCTTCGTATTCATGGATCGATAGGAAAGGCAGGTAAAATAGACGCCCAGCTCGTAGGCACGCATGAGATGGCCCAGAATTTTCCCATCGAAGCTTTGGACAAAAATCATCTGGGCACGGTCGCCCATGGGTTCAATCTTCCATTCCTCTTCATTTTGGAAGGGTAATTTGGCCAACCATAAACGGACCTGATCGATCTCTTCCGGGCCCAGGAAGGAACGATAACGGGACTGCGCGTCGCCCAGATCAACTGACTGACCGCGTTCCAGCAAAAGGGCAGCCAGGGTACAGATATGATCCAAGAATTGATTTCGATGGGCGAGCAGGTCTGCCTCTTCTTTCGAAATGGGAGTTCGCTTCGTCTGAAGGAAATGGGGTGCAGGCGAAGCGACGGGCGCAGGATGAACCAGGATCCGCATGGGCTCCTGGGCACTTTCCGAATAATGCTTGACCATAAAGTCCTGCATCCGAGCAGACAGCTTCCAATGCACATGGGCCATTGACTCTCCCCTTTGCATGGGATCGATGGAAAAAAGCTCATCTGTGACCGAATGTAAGCTTCTTTTTTGAATTGGATCACCCAGCTCGGATAGTAGCGCATGGATGCTTGGACTTTCAGTCGCATCCTTTCTTTCCGGCAGGGCATAGCAAGAAACCATGTGTTGCAGCCTTTTTTCATTGAAGGAAAGGCGAATAAAGCCTAAAAAATCCTCATAGATCGGTTCCCGTGTTTCCATTGTATAGGGCCCGGTGAAGGGCAGCATAAAAGGCAGGTCAACGCGTCGAGCCTCCTTGGCCTGAAGCATGATCTCCAAAGGCTTTTCCTTTTTCCCTTGCAAGAGGGTCAGGTCTGGAAAACGAAGGAAAAAAGCCATCATGTGAGAATCATTTTTCATCCGACAAATCCAGTGCCCCTCCTCTCCCCTTTCCAAAATTTGAGGCTGGATCAAAAGAGAAGCCTTTAGACGGCGGTCAGAAAGCTTGGAAAATAGGATGGATAAAATGGGCAAAAGGGTCCAAAAAATAAGTAAGATATGAGGAAAAGGGCGTAGCTTTAAATTGGCCAATAGAAATAAGACCAGCAAACCAATCGCCCAGAAAAGCAAACGGGGACGGATGGCTTTCATCGGGGCGCGACCGTTTCCTGTAAAATTTTATCCAAGACCGAATGGGCATCCATGCCCTGTCCCCGGGCTTGCGGTTTCATAATCATCCGGTGATCCAGCACATCATGGGCTACCCATTGAATATCGTCTGGTTTCAGGTAGGTCCGACCCTCCATCAGCGCCAACGTGGACGCGGCCTTCATCAACATCATCGATGCGCGAGGGCTCACCCCCAGTTCTACCCATTCATTGGTCCGGGTGGCGCGAGTGAGATGGAGGAGGTAATGCTTGACCTCATCGGAGGCCTGGACGTCCTCAACCGTATTGCGAATTTGACAGATTTCTTCTGCATTGGCTACGGCGTGAACCTGCTGTGATAAATGGCGGAGGGCATCTCGCTCTAGAATCACCAGCTCTTCTTCCATGGAGGGATAGCCAATGGAGAGACGCATCATAAAACGGTCCATCTGGGCTTCCGGCAAGGGATAGGTGCCTACATGTTCGACCGGGTTTTGTGTGGCCATCACCATAAAGGGCTCAGGCAAAAAATAGGTTTTTCCTTCGACGGTCACCTGCCCCTCCTCCATCGCTTCCAGCAAAGAGGACTGGGTACGGGGGGAGGAACGGTTGATTTCATCGGCTAAAAGAATCTGGGTGTTTACTGCCCCTTCCTGAAATTCAAATTCAGAGCTTTTGGGATTATAAATATTAAAGCCCGTCACATCCGAAGGCATCAAATCCGGAGTAAATTGAATCCGCTGAAAATCCAGCCCAACCGCCATCGCTAATGCACGCGCTACGGTTGTTTTCCCGATGCCTGGCACATCTTCTAATAGGACATGCCCACCGGATAAAAGGCAAATCAACATTTTTCGAATCACGACTTGATTGCCCACGACTGTTTTGCTTAAACCCTCCAAGACCTTTTGAGTGAGCTGCTGGGTCAAGTCTGCTGCTTCTTTTACGGTGATTGAGTGAACCTTCATCGGCGCTGTGCCTCCTTGTCTACTTTCTATCGCTCATTATATCCTATGGTCGAATTGATGACAAATGTGTTAAAATCACAGCAGGAGCGAGAAAGGAGGGCCTATGGACGAGCCCTTGTCAATTCTTTTAGAGGATTACTTGAACTATCTGTTGACCATCAAAGGCCTATCGAAAACGACGATTGAAGAATACCAATATGATCTTTCCGCTTTTTTTCGATTTTTGGTCCGGAGACGTAAGCCAGAGCTGCGAAATCGAAGGGATGAAGAAATCGATTTCTCCTTACTGAGCCTGGAGGACCTTCAGCATGTGAGTCTACGTGAACTTGAGGCTTATTTAGCTTATTCAAAGGATGGCAAGCTCCCATCGGCCAATCGACGGGCGCGCAAGACCTCTACCCTGCGCGGATTTTTTAAATATCTCGTCCTCATTGAGGAGCTGCTAGAAAAGAATCCGGTAGACAAGTTGACCAGCCCCAAAAAAAAGAAACGCCAGCCGGTCTATTTCACCTTAGAAGAGGCCGTCCATCTGATCCAGACAGCGGGCCAGGAGGAAAACCGCTTCTTTCGCCTCCGCGATGTAGCCATCATCGTAACCTTTTTAACCACCGGCATCCGCCTGAGCGAGCTGGTTGGCCTGAATGTCAGTGATTTAAAAGAGGATCATTTTACGGTCCTGGGCAAGGGGAATAAAGAACGAACGGTCTATATCACGCCGGCCTGCGCCCATGCCCTGGAAGCCTATCTTTCGGTACGCCCCCGATCAGCGGATGAGCCTGCCCTATTTTTATCCTCGCGAAAGAAGCGGCTCAGTCAGCGGGCTGTCCAGCATCGGATGGATCTTTTGCTTTGCCAGGCGGGATTCGATCGGATGCGCTATTCGGTCCACAAGCTGCGCCATACGGCGGCGACGCTGATGTATAAGGAGGGCGTTGATATTCGGACTTTACAGAAGATTCTCGGCCACGCTTCCATCGCCACCACCCAGATCTATACGCATGTGGAAGATCCTGAGGTCAAAAAAGGCCTGGAGGCGAACCCCCTGGCCCATATTTCCCTTCAAAGCAGGCCTGATAAAAAATAAAACAACAAGGCCCACTAGCCCTTGAGGCCTCTTGATTGACGATCCATATCTTCAATGACAATATCAAAGATTTCTCCCAGGCTCCGACAATAAGCCAGCACCTCCCAGGGCTCGTTGGTATGAAAGTGAATTTTAATTAAATCGGATCCGCCCACCGCTAAAAGGCAGTCCCCTTTGAAATGACTCCGAAAATAGGCATTGATGGCCTCCTCATCCAAATTCTCCCCTTCGATGAGCAGCTGGGTATCATAACGAAATTCTGTTTCTGACATGGTAGTCCCCTTTCTATTTATTGATCAATTTTTTCTGTTTGTGAAGAAGCCGGCTCTGCCATTTGATCCGCATCCCAGCCCGCATGGCATAGAAGGCTTCTACCAAAATCACGCCCAGGGCAATGGCCCAGGCCATTAAAAAGGTTTGTGAAGACATACGGCTGGTCATGACCGCATCTCCTGATATTAAGGAAGAAACGGCCTGAAAGACCTGCTTGCCTGGCACCAGGGTCGCTAAGCTTGGGATCAAAAACATGGTGACGGGGCATTTAATGATGCGGGAAAAGAGCTGGGCGCACCAGCTGATAAAGACAGCGGCTGAGAGAGTGGCGCCAAAGACGCCTAAAATGGGCAGGAAGAAGAGGTAAATCCCCCAGCCAATAAAGCTGATGGCCGCACTGATCCAAGTGATCCGCAAGGAACACCCCAGGAGGTGGGCAAAACAAAAGACTCCAAAGAAGGCTCCAATACAAGCCCAAAGCCCCTCCCCAATTTGACTGGACTGAAATAAAGCTTCGATCATTCCGACCTCCTAGACCAAGCTGGCCATAAAAAGGGCCAGCCCCATGCCAAACGCCAGCGCCATAGCCGTCGCAAAGGCGGAGAGCAGGTTACCAGCTCCGGTAATATAGTCGCCTTTGACGATATCGCGGACTCCGTTGGTCAGCGTGGTCCCGGGGAAAAGGAGAATCAGAGAGCCTAAAATCATTGGATCCATATGGATCCCCGGAATCAATTTGGTAAAAATCACCAGGATCAGCGAGGTGAGAACCGTCTTGAAAAAGCTCGCCGTAAAAGTCGAATTGCTATTTTTCGGGAGTACCAGATCGACCAGGTTCATAGACGAAGCGGCCAGACCGGACAGGAAGCACTCTAAGATGGTCCCATTGCCCATCATACAAAAGCCCCATGAAAGCGGAAAGATGACGAGCTTTGAAAAGGAGATCTTCCGCTTCTCCTTGTTAAGCAAAAGAAGCTCCACATAGGCATCCTCGATGCTCATCGTTCCTTGGGCCAGATGACGGGAGATCTCATTGGTTTGCTGAATCTTGTAGAGATCAAGGGATCGTGATTTGATCCGCTTGGTGGCGGAATAGATCGTATGGTCTGAATAGGTGACGGAAACCGATAAAGAGGTCAAAAGAGAGACCACATCGACACTTTGTTGATCGGTGAGACGGAGGATGCGTTCCACGGTATCCTCCACTCGATAGGTCTCTGCCCCACTGGAGGTTAAGATCATCCCGGCTAATAGAGCGACATCAAAAATTTCTCGATTGTTGGGCACGTAGGTACTTTGACGCTCTTTTATGCTCACTGGCGTTTCTTTCATCGGGCCGGATCCTCCTCTCCTTACTTCTTTGGCGTTCTCATTATATCAAAGTTTTCGAGAAAGAAATTTTTCTATGCTTCCATAAAAAAAACGATTAAAAAGCTTGCTTTTTTTTATGGAAGCCCTTATACTTTTATTGTTACGTTCAAGGTTGATGAGCGGGTGTGGCGGAACGGCAGACGCGCTAGTTTCAGGGACTAGTGGGAGCAATCTCGTGGAGGTTCAAATCCTCTCACCCGCATGGGCTACGACTATGGTCGTAGCTTTTTTTTACCATGAATTCAGAAGGAAAGGAGGGCCTATGGCCCTTTTAGAAGTTTGCACGGATGGCTATCGCGATAGTCTTGTTGCCTATGAGGCGGGCGTCAAACGAATTGAGCTCTGTCATGGTCTTGATCTGGGCGGTCTCTCCCCCGCCCCGGCCACGGTGCGCCTCCTAAAGCAGGAGACCGATCTGCTCATTATTCCCATCCTGCGCTGCCGACCGGCCGGCTTCTCCTATGATCTTCTGGAGAAGAAGCAGATGTGGCAGGAAGCACTTGCCCTACTGGAGGCTGGCTGCGATGGCCTTTCCTTTGGCTTTTTAAATGCGGAGGGAGACTTGGATGAAGCAACGATGAAGGACTTCATCCAGCTGGTGCACGAGTACCATGGGCAGGCAGTGTGCCACCGGGCCTTCGATTTGACTAGAGCGGGAGAGAAAAGCTTGGAAAGCCTCATCCGCCTTTCCTGTGACCGCGTGCTTAGCTCAGGCCGTGCCAAAACGGCAGAAGAAGGTATTCAAAACCTTGCCCGCTGGCAGCAGCAATATGGAGAAGCCATTGAAATTTTGGCTGGCGGCGGAATCTCTGCCAGTAATGCAGCTAAGATCCTGAAAGAAACCGGTCTTCATCAGATCCACGCTTCGTGTAAGAGTGCGTTAGAGGACCCCACCACGTGCCGCGGGGCCCTGACATTTTCAATCTCCAGGGAAGCAGGCAAGGCCTATTACGGCACCGATCCCGAAAAAATTCGAGCCCTGCTCCGCGTGATCGCCGATCAGGAATAAAACGCCCCAGGCAGGTCCCTTCGAAAAGACCCTGTCTGGGGTTTCATTTTAATTATAGGGTGGGGATGCGCAATTGCTGCCCTGGTTGAAGTGGCGCCTTGCCCAAATGGTTGAGCCGATATATCAGACGAACCATCTCTCTGGTATCCGTCTTCTTCTTTTTCGCCAAATCCTCGGCAATCCCCCATACACGATCTCCCGCACGCACGATCATGGTCTGGGTGGAGTGGCGAACCGGTTCCTCCGCCATCCCATAAGCCAGGTTCTCGTGCCACAGGCTACGAATAGCGGTGATCAACAAGGTCATCAGGACTAGCACCAGCGCAAGAAAACAGAGGAAACGGGTTTTATTGACAATCAAGGTTCTTTTTTTCATGGCAAGCCTCCTATGGAACATTTGTTCTCGATGGTTTTATTGTACAAGAACAAATGTTCGATGTCAAGACTTGTCTTTTGATAAATGTAAATACTAGGCTTGCTCTGTTATTTTGCTCAGACTGAGTAAACAAGCCAGCTTTGCCTGTTCATAAACCAGGCCTCCCTGGTAATAAACCAGATAAGGGGGCCGCATGGGACCATCTGCGGAGACCTCGATGGAGGAACCGTCAATAAAACCGCCAGAGGCCATGATGACCTGATCACTATAGCCCGGCATGGCCCAAGGATACGGCACCACATCGGAACCAACGCTAGCAGCCTTTTGGATGGCGCGAACAAAATGCACCAGGTGATCGGGATCCTCTAAGACGATGGCTTGAATGATATCCGAACGGGGATCGGTCAGGCTGGGATAGCAACGATGCCCTCTTTTTTCATAAGCGGCACAAAAAAGGAGGGCCCCTTTTAACGCTTCGATCGTGATATGGGGGGCGAGAAAAAAGCCCTGCAAAGTACTGCGCGTAGTGCCATAGGTCAGGCCCGTGTCCCGGCCGATACCGGGTGCGGTGAGATGATTCATGCAGCGTTCAATCCATTCTTTTTTGCCTGCGATATAGCCGCCGGAAAGGGCAATCCCTCCCCCTGGATTTTTAATCAAGGATCCAGCGATAACGTCAGCCCCGACCTCGATCGGCTCTTTTTTTTCTGTAAATTCCCCATAGCAATTGTCGACCATCACAACCGCCTCTGGCTGTCTTTCTTTAATGAAGCGAATGGCCTGGGCCAATTCTTCTATCGTAAAGGCACGTCTTTGGGAGTAGCCGGTAGAGCGCTGTAATTCGACCAGGCGGACCGGTTTTTGCAAGGCCTCGCCCAAGGCTTCATAGTCGATGGCGCCGTTTTCGCAAAGTGGCACCGCTTCATAGATCACTCCTTTTTCCTGCAGGGTCCCGACCGACCTTCCCCGGATCCCGATCACCTCCTGGAGGGTATCATAGGGATGGCCCGTTGCGGCCAGGAGTCGGTCTCCCCTGTCCAAAAGGGCAAAAAGAATGGTGGCCAGGGCATGGGTACCCGAGCTGATGGATGGGCGGACAATGCAATCCTCCGCCCGAAAGACATCACGAAAAATGGCTTCTGTTTTCTCGCGGCCGCCGTCCCCATAGCCGTAGCCGGTGGCGGAGAAAAAATCGGCCTGGGCCAGATGATTCTTCTGAAAGGCAGCAAGCACCTTGTACTGATTGAAGCTACGAATCTCCTCCAAGGCTTGAAAACGACTTTTCAAGGCCTGTTCCGAGGCGGTAACGAGTGCCACTGCATCCGAATCGACATGAAAAACGTCCTGATAGATTTGCTCGATTTCGGTCATGGACATGATAGAAATCCTTTCTTATTTATCTTTCTTGAAAAATGCACCAATATCCGACAAGAGTGCAGATAAGAGGGCCTTCTGATCCGTAAAGTTGTCCAGGTCATATCGAAGGGCTTCCGGATAGCGACGAAACCAGGTGATCTGTCTTTTGGCATAGTTGCGGGAAAATCGCTGGATTAAAGTCCTCATTTCCGTTTGATTCACCCAGCCACGGAAATACCACCAGACCTCCCGGTAGCCGATGGCCTGCATGGCCTGCGCATCTGGGGAGAGGCCGGCATCATATAAGGCGCGATTTTCTTCAATCAAACCATGGGCCAGCATCTCATCTACCCGGTCATTGATTCTTTTGTACAGTACCGGTCGGTTGCGATCGAGGATCAAAATGCAGGGGTGCCAATCTGCAGGCAGGCCCGCATCTTTTGGTTGATCCGCAAAAGGACGGCCCGTTTGTGCGAGCAATTCTAATGAACGAATGATTTTCTTTCGTTCAGAAGGATGCAAGTCCAAAGCTCGTTTGGGATCCTTTTGGGCAAGCTCCTCTAGCATGGCCTGGCCCCCCAGCCGTTCATAGCGCTCCTGTAAAGAGGCACGCAGCGCAGGATCCTGGTTAAAATGACCAAACTGAAAATTTTTGATGACTGCTTCCAAATAAAGTCCGGTTCCGCCTACGAAAAGAGGAAGCCTCCCCCGTTTCCAAATTTCCTCCATTTTTTCATAGGCTAAGCGACGATAATCCTCGGCGGTAAACCGATCGCCGGGTTCCACGATATCGATTAAATGGTGAGGAATCGGAGTGCGTTCCGCTTTTGAAAGCTTATCGGTGCCAATATCCAGCCCCCGGTACACCTGCATGGAGTCCATTGAGAGGATTTCGGCGTCCATAGCCCTGGCCAGGGCCAAGGATATGGCGCTTTTCCCCACGCCAGTCGGACCGGTTAAAAAAAGGACCGGCTTGTTCATTATTTTCTCCTCAAAAAAATTTGTTCCAAATCCTTTTTGTAACGTCTCAGGATCGTGGGCCGACCATGGGGACAGGTGAAGGGGTAACGACAAGCCCTTAGCTGCTGGTAAAGGGCTTCCACCTCGGAGGGGGTAAGCGCATCGCCCTGCTTGACCGAAGCCTTACAGGCCTTCATGGCCAGACGGTCTCGGTTTTCCATAGCATCCAGAGGGTCCTTGGATAGAGGGAAATCTAATAAATCTAAAAAGTGCTGCCCCAGTCCCTCCGAGGCCAAAATACTGGGCACTGCCCGGACAAGCAGGGTCGTGGCTCCAAACACTTGACAGGAGAAGCCCAATTGAGCCAGGGCTTCCTGCCGTTCTTCAAAAGCGTGCCACTGCAGGTCTGTCAGATGAAGGGTGAGCGGGTTTAGCAAGGGCTGGATCGATACCTTTTCCTTCTTCAGTTGGTCAGAAAAACGTTCATAATTGACCCGTTCATGAGCAGCGTGCTGATCGATCAGATAAAAAACCGGCGCTGTTCTGTCTTCAAAAATCAGATAGGTCCGAAACAGGGACCCGACATAGGTTAGATCATCATAAGCAGGCAGGTCACTCGTTTCCTGGGCAGGATCCAGGAGGAGGTCTGGACGATCCAG
>CABTYV010000028.1 GCA_902489145.1 uncultured Tissierellia bacterium
AACAACTCGGGCAGGGACCGCTCCCTGGCTGGGCTGGGCCAAAGCTCTCCAGTCCTATGCCCAGCAGGGCCTGACCTATAGTCGGGATCCCTTTGATCTGGAGCGATTTTGCAGGCTAACCAGAAGCTCGGCCCGGACGGCCAGGCCCGCCTCCTCCCGGCATTCCTTTTCCGCATTTTCCTTCAGGCTCAGGCCAATATCGCACCAGCCCCCGGGCAGGGACCACTGGCGGTTGAGCTTTTCCAGGACTAAAAGCACCCGGTCCTCATGAAACACCGCCGCCCGCACCTCCACCTTCGGCGTCTGATAGCCCGCTTCCTGGCCAAATAGGCCCAGGACCTTTTCCGAGGAAAGGCCGGTCTTGTAGGCGAGCATGTCCACCGAAATCCTACGGACTGCCTCAAAACGCTCCAGATCAAAGGGATCCCGACTATAGGTCAGGCCCTGCTGGGCATAGGACTGGAGAGCTTTGGCCCAGCCCAGCCAGGGAGCGGTCCCTGCCCGAGTTGTTTCCATAAAAGAAGCCAATTGCTGCCAATAATAAAGAAGCCGGTAGCGCACCGGCTTCGCCAGCTTTGGATGGGTGGTGAGCGAAAGATCAAAGGGCGCCCAGCGGCAATTGACCGTTTCCCCCTCCTGGAGGCGGATTTGATCGATGGGCAAATCACAGCAGTAGAAATAAGCATAGAGCAGATGGGCACGACTGGTCGTGCGCAGGGTCCCTAAAAAAATGAGGGCTTCCTCCGAAGCCTCAATTCCGGTCTCCTCCCACAGCTCACGCCTGGCCCCGTCCACGGGGCGTTCTCCGACCTGTAGGGCGCCGGCGGTATTTTCCCAGAGGCCACCCCAGGACTTTTTGGGATGGCGCTGGGTCAAAAGAATTTCTCCTTGATGGTTCAGGGTAAAGACGCAAACGATATGACTATGCGTCCCCTTGGGAAAGGGGGCAGAACGCAGCTTTCGGCCCACGACCTCCTCCTGCTCATTATAGAGGTCGACCCATTCCTCCTTGCTCCGCTCCTTGCCCATAGTGCCTCCTATTACATGCTTTTCCGCCTAGCGACCCACCTGCTTTTTCTCCGCCGTATGCTTCTTTTTTCGATCACCCATCCCTTTATTGGGATGAATATCCAGAAGCTTTCGAAACTTGCTGATAATCTTTTTTTCCAAACGGGAGATGGTCATCTGTGAAACACCCAGCTCCTCGGCGATGGAAATCTGCGTGCGCTTATCAAAATACCGGTAGTAGAAGATCTTCTTTTCCAGCTCATTGAGGTTTTGCGTCATGCGCTCCACCACATCCTGGAACTCTACCTCATGGAAGGCCTCATCCTCCACGCCAATCATATCGCCCAGGTTGATCTCCCGATCCTCCATGGCCGAATCAAAGGATTTATCCAGTGACTGGGGCGTGTAGACCTTCGAAGCCTCCATCGTCTCCAGGACCTCCTCTACACTCACCCCCACCCGCTTGGCAATATCATCTACGGTAGGCTGGCGCTGCAACTCCTGGGCCAGGGTGTTGCGCGCCAGATTGACCTTCTTCGAAAGCTCCTGAATCCGGCGTGGCACCCGGATGACCCATCCCTTGTCTCGGAAATAGCGCTTGATTTCCCCTACAATGGTAGGCGTCGCAAAAGAGGAAAACTCAAAGCCCTTTTCCACGTCATAGCGGTCAATGGCATAGACCAGGCCCATGGAGGCCACCTGGTAGAGGTCATCGTATTCGATCCCACGATTGACATATTTTTTGGCCAGGATCTCTGCGATATACAGGTGGTCCATAATCAATTTTTCGCGCAGCTTGGGATCGCCCGTCCGCGCCAGCTCCAGAAACTCCGAGCGGACACGGTCTCTTTTCTCTTCCTTGGCCGATTTCTTCCTGGCTGATTTTTCCTTCGCTGCCTTTTTCTTGCCTGCAACCATAGGGACTCCTTTAGAGATGCTTGATCAGAACAATCCCGTCCGGATCATCCTCCACTCCATCTAATAAGCTTTCCATAATCATATGATGGAGGCGACCTTTATCGGAAGCATCCTCCTGCATTTTGGCCTGAATGGTGATGACGAGTCCCTCCTTTGGATCCTCATCAAAGAGAATGGAAAAACGTTCATTCGACGAGAGCAGGTAGTTGATCGCCTCACTCACCCCGACCCGTAAATCCTCCACCGCCTCAATATCAAAGCCCATCTTCTGGGCTACCGAAGCGGTCACCAGGCGCAGGGTGGTCAGATAGGCCGGATGCGAAGGGATCTCCAATTTAACAAGATTCATGAGGCTCCTCCAAGTCGAATTCCTGGTCCAATTCGGTGATATAAAAGAGCTTTCGGATGGATGCCTTCAGATGGACCATTTTGAGCTGGTGCTCCTCCTGTCGGATCCGCTTCAGGATGGAAAGGAAGACCCCAAGCCCTGTCGAATCCAAATAATCCAACCCGGCCAGATCCAGGATCACATCCCCCGGATCCGCTTCGTAGGCATCGAGAAACTCTGATTTGAGCCGAGGCGAGGAGCTGACATCCAAATCGCCCTCCAAATGAAGCACAAGCGTATTTTCTGCATTTTTTTCACAGTTGATCTGAAAGCCCATGTAGGCTCCTTTCCTTCTCAAAAGGCCGACCGAATCCCGCGCGTCCGGATAAAGAAAGCGCAGGACCTTACTCCTCCTCGTCCTCTTCCTCGTCAATGGATTCCATGTATTTGGCTACCGCCACGATCTCATCCCCTTCGTTTTTGACCGTTTTCAGCTTTACGCCCTGGGTGGACCGCGTTTGGGTGGTGATATCTGAGGTTTGCAGGCGGATCAGGTCCGAAGACTGGCTGATCAAAAGGATCTCATCCTCCCGGCCCACCAAAATGCCGCAGAGCATGGGCCCGGTTTTTTTCGTCAGCTTATAGGTCTTCAGCCCCTTGCCGCCGCGATTTTGCAGGTTGTAGTGGTCGATCAGGGTCTTCTTGCCGTAGCCGCCCCGGGTAACCGTGAGCATATATTCATTGTCGCCCACCACATCCATATCGATCACTTCATCCCCGCTGTTTAGGCTGATCCCCTTGACGCCCATGCCGCTTCGACCGATGGGCCTGATATCGGAGAGACTGAAGCGAATGGACATCCCCTTCCGTGTCACCATCATCACTTCGTCGTCCTCCTTGCCCAGGCGGACCACAGAGAGCTCATCCTCCTCCGCCAGGGTGATGGCCCGCAGGCCGGAGGAGCGAACCGTGCGGAAAAGAGACATTTCACATTTTTTAATCAAGCCCTTTTTCGTGGCAAAAAGGAAATAGTAGGGCTCCGATCCCTCCTCCTGGATGGGGAAGAAGGCCTCCACCGCCTCCCCCGGCTCCAATTGCAGAAGGTTGATAATGGCCGATCCCTGGGCAATGCGGGAGCCTTCCGGGATCTCATAGGCATTAAGGCTATAGACCTTGCCGAAGTTGGTAAAGAAAAGCAGGACGTCATGGGTAGAGACGACGAAGAGGTTTTGCACATAATCATCCTCCTTGGTCGTCATCCCCCGGATGCCCTTCCCGCCACGGTTTTGCACCTTATAGTGATCCGCCGAGGTCCGCTTGATATAGCCCCGCTTGGTCATGGTGATGATCATATCCTCTTCCTTGATCAAATCTTCGATGCCGATTTCATCGGCCTCGGGCAATATCTGCGTCCTTCTGGCATCGTTATATTTTTGCTTGATTTCCAGCAGCTCTTCTTCAATCACCGAAAGCAGAACCCGGGGCGAGGCGAGGATTTCACGGAAACGCGCAATTTGCTTGATCAGCGCTTCGTATTCCTCATCCAGCTTATCCCGCTCCAGACCGGATAAGCGCTTGAGCTGCATATCCAAAATCGCCTGGGACTGAGGATCGTCCAGGCCAAAGCGTTTGAGAAAAATCGCCTTGATTTCGGCACTGTCATAGGAAGAACGGATGATTTTGATAATCTCATCGATATGGTCCATGGCAATCCGCAGGCCCTCAATGATATGAGCGCGCGCTTCCGCCTTGGCCAGATCAAAGCGGGTCCTTCTCGTGACCACTTCCTTTTGGTGCTCAATATAGTAGCCGATCAAATCCCGCACCGGCAGGATGCGCGGCTGTCCCTCGACCAGCGCAAGGTTGATAATGCCAAAGGTGGTCTCCATCTGCGTAAATTTATAGAGATTGTTGAGCACCACCTTGGCAATGGCATCCCGCTTCAGATCAATCACAATGCGGATGCCCGTCCGGTTGCTGTCGTCGCGGATATCCGAAATGCCCTCAATCCGCTTGTCCCGGACCAGCTCTGCAATGTTTAAGATCAGCTTGGCCTTGTTGACCTGGTAGGGGATCTCCGTGACCAGGATTCGGGTCTTGTTTTTGATCGTTTCGATCTTGGCCACCGCCCGCAGGGTAATCTTTCCGCGGCCCGTCTTGTAGGCCTGGCGGATCCCCCGCTTGCCCATAATCGAGGCGCCGGTCGGAAAATCCGGTCCCGGCAGGATCTTCATCAGCTGGTCTAAACTGATATCCGGATTTTTCATCAGGGCAATGGAGGCATCGATCGCCTCCCCCAGGTTGTGGGGAGCCATGTTCGTGGCCATCCCAACGGCAATGCCGGCAGCACCATTGACCAGAAGGTTGGGGAAACGAGCGGGCAATACAACCGGCTCTTCCTCCTCCTCATCAAAGTTGGGCTGGAAATCCACGGTATCCTTATTGATGTCCCGGAGCATCTCCTGGGCAAGCTTGGTCATACGCACTTCGGTATAACGCATGGCCGCCGCCCCATCGCCATCGATCGATCCGTAGTTTCCCTGACCATCGGCGAGGGGGTAGCGCGTATTAAAATTTTGAGCCAGACGAACGACCGCATCGTAAATGGCGCTGTCTCCATGGGGATGGAAGCGGCCCATGACATCGCCGACCAGACGCGCCGATTTTCGATAGGGCTTATCCGGCGTCAAGCCCAACAGGCTCATCCCGTATAAAATGCGGCGATGAACCGGCTTTAAGCCGTCTCTTACGTCCGGGAGGGCCCGGCCGACAATGACCGACATGGAATAGTCCAAATAGGACGATTTCATGATCTCTTCCAGGTCCGTCCCAAAAATATTCTGGTCCTCGGCGAAGGTTTCCTGTACTGTTTTTTTCTGATCTTCTGACATATGCACCTCACCTAGCCTATCGTATCAATGTGTTCTGCGAGCTTGGCATTTTCAACGATAAAATCCCGTCTCGGCTCCACCTTATTGCCCATCAAAAGGGAGAAGGTATCATCCACCGAGGTCGACTCCGGATCCACTGTGACCTGAAGAAGCACCCGATTTTCCGGATCCATGGTCGTATCCCAGAGCTGGTCATCGTTCATTTCACCCAAGCCTTTATAGCGATTGAGCTTGTATTTTTCTCCCTTGAGTCCTTCCAGCACCCGGGTCAATTCTTTTTCATCATAGACATAGCGCTCTTTTTTGCCCTGGCTTACCCGGAAGAGGGGTGGCTGGGCCACGAAGACATGGCCCTCATCGATCAAGGGCTTCAGATAGCGATAAAAGAAGGTCAATAGCAGGGTTCTGATATGAGCCCCATCCACATCGGCATCGGTCATGATGATAATCTTTCCATAGCGAAGCTTGGAAATATCAAACTGATCGCCCACGCCCGTACCAAAAGCGGTGATCATCGACTGAATTTCCTTGTAGGACAGGATATGGTTGAGTGAAGCCTTTTCAACATTCAAAATTTTTCCCCGCAAAGGAAGAATGGCCTGGGTCGTATTGTCCCGTCCGCTCTTGGCAGAACCTCCTGCGGAATCGCCCTCGACCAGGAAAATCTCATTTTCATGAATATCGGTCGATTGGCAATCAGCCAGCTTGCCCGGCAGGGTGGTGTTATCTAGGATGGATCTTTTTCGCGTTAGATCTCTGGCCTTGCGGGCAGCATTGCGCGCCTTTTGGGAATCCAGCGTTTTTTTCAAAATCGCCTTGGCCGGGGTGGGATGCTCTTCCAAATAGGCTGAAAGCTTGCTGGTGACAAAGGTGTCCACCGCCCCACGCACCTCGCTGTTGCCGAGCTTGGCCTTGGTCTGTCCCTCAAATTGAGGGTTCGAAAGCTTCACGCAGACGACGGCGGTGACCCCCTCCCGGGCATCATCGCCGGAGAGATTTTCATCCTTTTCCTTGATCAGACCGTGGCCCCGCCCATAATCGTTCAGCGTTTTCGTCAGGGCGGAGCGGAAGCCGGTCAGATGGGTCCCGCCCTCCGGTGTGAGAATATTGTTGGCAAAGGGCAGGACATTTTCACTATAGCCATCGGTGTATTGGAGGGCCAGATCGACCAGGATCCCGTCCTGTTCTCCTGTAAAATGAAGGATCTGACTGTGAAGGGGGTCCTTGTTGCGGTTGAGAAATTTTACAAACTCTGCAATCCCGCCCTTGTAGCAAAAGGTCTCATCGGTATTGCTTCGCTCGTCAATCAAGCGGAAGCTGACGTTGGCGTTTAGAAAGGCCATCTCCCGGAAGCGCTTCTCCAGGATTTCCCGGTGGAAGTCCCCGGTTTCAAAAATTGTATCATCGGGCAAAAATTGTACCTTCGTGCCCGTTTTCTTGGTGGTGCCTACCTCTTCAAGAGGAGTGACGGCTTTACCATATTCGTAGGCCTGGTGATAAATTTTACCGTGCCGATAGACCCAGGCATCCAGCCTTTTGGAGAGGGCATTGACCACACTGACGCCTACCCCATGCAAACCGCCGGAATATTGGTAGGCCTGAGAGTCAAACTTGCCCCCCGCATGAAGGACCGTCATAACCGTTTCCAGTGTCGATTTTCCCGTCTGATGATGGGTCTCCACCGGAATCCCGGAACCATTGTCCAATACGCTACAGGTTCCATCTCCGCTCAGGGTAATGGTGATCTCATTGCAGCGACCTGCCAATGCTTCATCTACCGAGTTGTCCACCACTTCATAGACCAAATGATGGAGCCCTCGCTCATCGGTGGATCCGATATACATACCGGGCCGAACCCGAACGGCTTCCAGCCCTTCCAGAACACGGATATTGGATTCCCCGTATTCATTGTTTCTTTTCGCCATAGTCGCCTTTCTTTCCTTCTTTGATCGGTGATCTTGTTCTCTTTATTATACCTTGAATGAAAAATCCTGAAAATTCTATAAGCAGCTCGCTTTTCTTGTGCCTCAGGAGGAGACGCTGATGCGCCCTCCTTTTACCTGAAAAACAGCCCCCTGTTGCTGTGCTTCCAGGGGAAGGTGGTTGGCGGTGAGGACGGCTTGATAATCAGAAATTTCTGCCAGCAAAAAACGGATGCGCTCCTCATCCAGCTCTGAAAAGACATCATCCAAAAGCAGCAGAGGGCGCAGCCCCTTGTACCTTTCCACCAGCTTCATTTCCGCTAATTTTAAGGCCAGGGTGAGGGATCGGGCCTGGCCCTGAGAAGCAAATTTTCGGGAGGAAAGGCCATTGACCGAAAGGAGAAGATCATCCTTGTGGGGGCCAATTCCGGTAAATCCCTGATTTTGATCTTCTGCCCGCCGGTCCAAAAGCAGCTGCTCCAGAGCCTGGGGGTTTTCTATCTCCTGAGCGGGCGGGGCCGAGGAAAAATAGGAAAGCGTGACGGTTTCCTTCTGTCCGCTCATCCGCTCCATGGCCTGCTCCGCCAGCGGGCTGAGCTCTGAGAGGATCTTCTGCCGGCCGGATAGGAGCTGAAAACCCGTTTCTGCTAACTGGTGGTCCAAAATATCCAGCTGCCGATCAAACCACGCATCCTTGGGCGATTTGAGGAGGGCATTGCGCTGGGCGAGAATTTTTTCATAGGCCTGGAGGCAGGATCCGTAGCGCGCCTCCTTGTTTTTTAAAAGATCGTCCAGGAAGTGGCGTCGCTCTGCCGGCCCACCCTGTACCAAAGCGATACTCTCCGGTGCAAAAAGCACCACCTCAAACTGGTCGCTCAGCTCCTTCCAATTTTCGACCTCCACCTCATTGATGCGGACCCTCTTTCGATCCACCATCGATATTTTGACTTCCACCTGTTTCTTACGCTTCCTCCGCATAAGCTCCGAACACACATAGGCGGAACGCTGGCCGAAGCGGATCAGGTCCCGGTCGGTCCCACCTTTAAAAGACCGCCCCTTGGCCGTCAGGTAGATGGATTCTAAAATATTGGTTTTTCCCTGGGCATTGCCTCCATAAAAGAGATTCCAGGAGGGGCTAAGCACAATTTCCTGATAGGCAATGTTTCGATAATTGATTAAAAGAAGCTTTTGCAGCGTCATCACTTTATTCTTCCCGGATGACCCATTCCTGGTCAAAAAGCTTCAAAGCATCTCCCTCTTGAAGCTTTTTGCCCCGCATCCGGCACACGGTCCCGTTCACCAGGACCTGGCCATCTTGAATGAGGTTTTTTGCCTCTGCACCGGATTGGACAGCCAGGGCTAATTTGAGTGCCTGCTCCAGACGAATGGGGGCTTGATGAATTTTAATTTCCTCTGCCATGGGGCCTCCTTCCTTACTCCTGGGCAATTCGGACCGGTAAAACCAGATAGAGGTAGGAGTCAACCTCCCCTTCCGGATGAATCACCATTGGGTTGAGCGGGCCATTGAGCCGCAGGAGAACCCGGTCACAGTGGAGGGCTTTGATCCCGTCCAGCAGGTATTTTGCGTTGAAAGCAATGGTCATTTCCTCCCCATCGATCTTGGCCCCAAGCTTTTCCTGGACGGAACCGATCTCGGAGTTGGACTGAATCAAAAGCCCCTCAGCCTGAAAGAGCAGCTTGATGAGGTTGGCTCGCTCCTCCTTGGCTAGGAGGGAAGCCCGCTCCAAAGCAGCCTGAAAATCCTGTCGGTCCAGGATGATTTCGCTGGAAAAATGGGTGGAAATGATATCTTCATACTGGATATACTTTTTATCAATCAGCCGTGCCACCATCCGAACAGACCCTGAAGTGAAGTGAATATGGCCCGGTGCCAGGGCAATCGCCGTCTTTTCGTCTTCCTTTAAGATCCTGGAAAGCTCATTGAAGGCTCGCTTCGGCACGATGGCCGACGATGCCTTTTCGGGCGCATCAGCCGCAAGCGCGATTTTTCGAACAGCCATCCGGTAGCCATCCAACGAAACCAGCGATAGCTGATCCTTTTTGCGCTCATAGAAAATCCCGGTCAATTCAATCCTTGTTTCATCCATCGAGGTGGCAAATTCCGTCTCCCGGATCGCCTGGATCAGAAGATCATTGTCCAGAACAGTTTCTCCCGCTTCCTCAGGCTGGGGCATGGGCGGAAAATCCTCTGGATTTGGTACCTGGATATCAAAATGAACCGCTCCGCAATCAATCTGCACCCGTCCCTCCTGCTCCGTCAGGGTGACGACCTCCTGGGGCAGCTTTCGGAAGATGTTGCCAATCATGGTGGCAGGCATCACCACCACCCCTTCCTCCAGGATGCGGCAAGGCATCTGACTTTCAATAAAAAGCTCCAGATCCGTCGCTGTCAGCTTCAGCTGATCCCCCTTCGCCTCAAAACGAATGCATTCCAAAATCGGCATGGTGGTACGACTGGAAATGGCCCGCTGGCAAATGCCAATTTGGTTGACCATGGCCTGAGGCATAACCTGTATTTTCATCACAAGCTCCTTTCACCTTTTCAGAAGGAGGATTTTTCGCCCCTTCCCCCTTAGTAGTAATAGTTAAGATAGCAGTATTAGCAGTAGGCCCTGTGGATAGAGGGGATAAGCGAAGAAAAGCGCACTTTGAAGCCCTTCTGTCACGGGATAAAAATTGTGAATAAAGGACTTTTCTATCCCAAAATGCCACAGACCCTGTCAATATCTTCCAAACCGTTCACTTATGTTTCAATTGGTCTTGGATTTCATTGACCTCGTTTTGCAATTGTTCATCCTCCTTCAGCCGCTCCTGAACCCGGTCCACCGCATGCATGACGGTGGTATGATCCCTCAAAAAGGAACGACCAATCGCGACCAGGGACAGGTTGGTCATATTTCGGCCCAGATACATGGCAATTTGTCTGGGAAAAGCGATGGTCTGGACGCGCGATTTGGAAGTAAGATCATTGGCCTCCAGGTTGTAATAAGCACTCACCCTGTGGATAATATCCTCCAGCGTAATCTCCACCTCCCTTTCTCGCTCGAGCTTGAGGGCTTCTCGGGCCAGGGCCATGTTGCTATCCCGATCCTCCGGGTCAATCTGCTTGTTGCGGAAGTGAAAATAGGCGATCACGCGCAGCAGGGCCCCTTCCAGTTCTCGGATATTGGCCGTAATATTTTCCGCAATCAGCTCCACCACATACTGGGGGAGGGAGAGGGATTCCCCTTTCATTTTATTATTTAAAATGGCCACGCGTGTCTCAAAATCAGGCTGCTGGATATCCGCCGTCATCCCCCCCTCAAAGCGGGTCACCAGGCGTTCCTCCAGATTTTTCAGCTCCTTGGGCGGCTTATCTGCGGAAAGCACAATCTGCTTATTGGCTTCCTTGAGGTCATTAAAGGTATGAAAAACCTCCTCCATCGTCGCCTTTTTCCCGGCAATAAACTGAATATCATCGATCAAAAGAACATCGATCGACCGGTATTTGCGGCGAAAGTTTTCCTTTTCCCGGTTGGTTCCATTCTCAATCACCGCAATCATCTCATTCATAAAATTTTCGCTGGTGATATACAGGACTTTTTTATGGGGATCATTTTTGAGAATTTCGTGGGCAATGCCCTGCATCAGGTGGGTTTTGCCCAGGCCGGAGAGGCCATAAATAAACAAGGGATTATAAATGGTGCCAGGATTGGCAATGACCGCCTTGGCCGTCGCATAAGCGAAATCATTGGAATTGCCCCGGACGAAGGAATCCATCGTATATTTAGGGTTTAGCGTATGATAGCCGTTTTGCTCCTGCAGGGTACGTTCTTCCTGACGAGCCATCTGGCGGGCTTCAAAAAGCGCCGCTTCTTTTTCCTCTTGCATAGGCTCCGTCTTTGTCTGCGTCCGCTCTTCAAAGGCACTCCCCTCATTTTCCAGCTGCTTGATTTGATCATAATCATTGCTGGATGGGTCAATCAGCAGGATTTGAATGGGCTGGCCGTAGATATAGCTCAGCGCTTGCTCGATCGCCTCCTGGTAATTTTTTCGTACCATGGTGCCGATAAAAGAAGTGGCCGTATCCAGGGTCAGGATATTGCCCTCTATAAAAAGAGGGGTCAATGGTTTGATCCAATTTTTCAGCTGTATGGGATTGAGTTGAATTTCCAGCATATGGACCACTTCATCCCAAACCATCATAATGTCGTTCATAGAGATCCTTTTCGTTCTTTCTTTAGAGAAGCAAGCGATCAGTCGTCCCCTTCATCCGATCTTTTCCACATTGGGAAAAGCGATAAATGGGGGATTCACATTATTTATCCACTTATCCACAGATTCGAATCCCCATTTCCACAAAAATTAAAATTCACAGAAAAAATGGGATACTTTCAGGATTTTTATGGATCATAGAAGAATTATTCACCAAATTAGGTGGATAAAAATTATATTATCCACAAATTGTGGATAATAGCAGCGAAGTCCTTGTGAGTAAGTGGATAACTTTCTCCCTATTTTACCATAAAGCTTGAAAATAAGCGAAGGAATGTGGATAATCAGAAGCTTGAGTGAAAAAATAAAGAAAAATTATCTTATTCGGGGGTTCTATTTCCTCTACTTGCTCATCATTTGGCCCGCAAAAGCCTGAAATAAGGGCTTCTTGCTTGACAGATCGTAGCCTGCTTTTTATAATAATTAAGATGCTCTCCATCTATCTTTTATGCACCCTCGTTGCTTCCAACCGAAGATTTGTTAACGTAGAGGGCGTGGAGAGAAAATATACGCACGAGAAGGAGGAAACAAAATGAAACGTACCTATCAGCCCAATACCCTGAAAAGAAAAAAGGACCATGGTTTTCGGAAAAGAATGTCCAGTAAAGCTGGCCGTCGGGTGCTTCGCGCCAGAAGACGCAGAGGTCGTGCCCGTCTCTCCGCCTAACCCATGGCCCATCACTTGGCCTGAAAGCGGGGTCTAACATGGAAAAAGCGCTCAGACTAAGGAAAAAAGAAGATTTCAATCTTGTCTACCGTAGCGGGTGGTCTTGTTTTAACCGGGATTTTCAGATCGTTTCAAAGCCGAACGGACGCACGCATAACCGCTACGGTTTCTCTCTTTCCAGGAAGTTTGGGAAGGCTCATGAGCGCAACCGAATGAAAAGGCAGCTGCGAGAGATCGTAAGGCAGGAGGAAACGCGTTTTCCGAGGGGATATGATTTCATCATTTTGCCCCGATCTGCGGCCAAGGGGTGCAGTTATACCCATCTGGAGCACTCTTTATTTCATTGTCTGTCTTTTTGGTCAGCGAAGAGACCCGGCAAACATTTCAAACCTACCGCCAGATGACAAGAGGGATTTCCTGATGGATAAACCTTGATTCAGGAGTTCATGATGCTCAATACCATTGCCCGATGGATGATTCTTTTCTATCAAAAGGGGATCTCCCCTGTTTTGGGACGGGGAAAGTGTCGCTACCATCCTACCTGCTCCAGCTACGCTTTGCAGGCCTTTCAAACCTACCGTTTTACGACCGCACTGGTGCTGAGCCTATGGCGGATTCTCCGCTGCAACCCCTGGAGTAAGGGGGGCGAGGATCCCCTACGATCTTAATAATGAAACGAGAGGTGTCAGATTGAGTTTCATCAATAATTTTTTTGGCGTCATCATGCGCTTTTTCTACGAGAATTTACAGCATCTCGGAACGGAGCCTGCTCAGCTTTCTTTTTTTGCCATGGCCATCCTAGCCATGGCGCTGATCAGTAAGCTCTTTACCATTCCCCTGACCTATCAGTCGAGTAAAAGCTCCGCCAAAATGCAGGAATTTCAGCCGGAAATTCAGAAATTGAAGGAAAAATATGGCTACGATGAGCGCATCCTGCAGCAGAAGACCATGGAGTTTTACAAGGAAAATAATATTTCGATGGCCGGCTGCTCCTCCTGCCTACCGATGCTGATTCAGCTGGTGTTGATTGTAGCCCTTTTCAATGTGCTCCGAGAGCCCAGCCGTTATATCTTTGATAACCCCAGCACCTTTGACCATATTCAGAAAAACTTTTTCTGGGTCCAGGACTTATCCAAAGCAGATCCCCTCAAGTGGGTCGGTCTGCCGCTGCTCAATATGATCACTACCTTCGCAGTCACCTTCCTAAATCCGACGACCCGGATGAGTAAGGACAATCCTGCTGCTAGTTCTATGGCTATGATGAAATTTATGCCGGTCCTCTTTTATTTCATGTCGGTGTCCTGGGCATCGGGTCTTTTGCTTTACTGGACCGGTGGCAATATTTTAGAGATTCTCTTTCGCGGCATTTCTGCTCTTTTTGTCAAAAGCAAAAAAGACAGCGAACCGAAGAAAAGTTAATCGAGGGGCGCAGGGAAAGAAGCAGTAAGTGTGAAAAGGAAAGCCTTGCTGAATGCTTATAGAAAGGAAGGCGTCCATGACGACGATTATTAAGACTGGAGAAAGTATCGATCAAGCGGTTGCCGCTGCCTTGGAAGAGCTTCAGGTGACAAAAGAAGAAGTCACGATTGACGTGTTAAAAGAAGCGAAGGCAGGCTTTTTAGGTTTTGGCGCATCCGATGCGGTCGTTCGCGTTTCTTTAAAGGAAGATCGATTTGATCAACTTCTTGTAGAAGAGGCTATTCGGGGAGCATCGACGAATGATCAGGCGGTTTATTCTTCCGCGGCTTCTGAGGAAGAGACGGAAGAAGGACTAGACGAAGCGGTATTAGACGAGGCGGAAGAAGCAACCATCCCAGAAGATACCGACTCAGATTTCGCTGCAGAGGACGAAAAAGAAGCCTATTTTACACCGGCCTCGGATGAGGATGATTCCATCGAGGAAGATTCGTGGGATGCGCCGGAGACGGCGGACGTCTTTGAAGATGACCAGGAGGATGCAGAAGCGCCTTTGACACAGGAAGCATCCGATCCTCTTACCTTCTCGATTCACTGGATGGAAAAAATTTTGCAGGAAATGCACATTCGAGCCCGTGTTACGGCCCACCAAGAGGAGGATGCGATCTTCCTGGAAATGACGGAGGTGTCGGAAGAGGATACTGGGATTGCGATCGGTCGCCGGGCGGAGACCCTCAATGCCCTCCAGTACATTTTATCCATTGCGCTCAATCGCGCGAGTGAGCATCACCATCAAGTCTATGTCGATGTGGGTGGCTATCGGATGCGGCGTCGGGCTTCCATCCAGCGGATGGCCAAACGCTATGGCGAACGCGTTCTGGAAAATGGACGCCCCTTCCGCCTCGATCCTATGAATGCCTACGAACGCCGTTTGGTCCATACGACGATCCAGGAAATGAGTGGCTTGGAAAGTGCGTCCGAGGGAAGAGACCCCTACCGCCGCGTAGTGATCAAGCGGAAGGATCCTCAATAGCGCTCCATCATCTGCGCAAGGGCACTCCGGTAGGAGTGCCTTTTTTCATATTCTCTTTTATAATAAGAGAGAGCATTGCATAAGGAGGTTCGAAAATGGCAAAGGAGCATACAGGTTTATCCCCCTTGGGGACGGTGGAAGGCGATACGATTGTGGCTATCTCGACCTCGATGGCCCAAGCCGGCATCGGGATTGTCCGGCTATCCGGCCCTCAGGCCTTCTCACTCGCGGATCAAATCTTTCACACCCCCTCCGGTCGGCCATATTCGGATCAGGATCAGCGAAAAATGCGCTATGGTCATATCATGGATGGCGCGCAGGTGCTTGATGAGGTCCTTTGTGTTTATATGAAAGCCCCGCACACTTATACGGTGGAGGATGTGGTGGAAATTGACTGCCATGGGGGCAGTGTTTCTGTACGCAAGGTGCTGGCTCTTTTACTGAAAAAAGGCGCTCGACTAGCGGACCCGGGTGAGTTTACCAAGCGGGCCTTTCTCAATGGCCGCCTGGACCTCGCTCAGGCGGAGGCCGTAGAGGATATTATCACCGCCAAAACCAACCTAGCTCAGCAAAATGCCCTGGGTCAGCTTCGGGGCGGTTTGTCGCTTCCGCTCCAGGCGATCAAGGACCAGCTCCTCTCCCTGCTCGCCCAGGTAGAATATTCCATTAATTTTATGGAGGACGCACAGGAGGAACTGCCCCGCACCCCCCTCATTGATCAGGCAGATCAGGTGATCGAACAGATCACAGGACTGCTGGAAGGCGCTGAAACGGGTCATCTCCTTCGGGAGGGCATCCGAACGGTGATTGTCGGGCGGCCCAATGTGGGCAAGTCATCGCTGCTCAATGCGCTTTTGAGAGAGGAACGCGCCATCGTTACGGATATTCCAGGGACGACCCGCGATGCGATTGAGGAATCCTATCAGGTCAAAGGACTCCCCCTTCGCCTGGTTGACACGGCGGGCATTCGAAAAACCGCGGATCCGGTCGAATCCTTGGGGGTAGGTCGCTCGATGGCCCTTTTGAAAGAGGCAGATCTGGTCCTTCTTTTAATTGACGGGACCCAACCTCTTCTTTCAGAGGATCTTGACCTTTTAGCCCAAACCAAGGATCAGGTTCGAATCCTTTTACTCAACAAGGCCGATCAGGGCCTGCAAGAAAAAACGAGGGAGGCGGTCCGTTTGGCCGACTCCTCCTCTCCAGGCAGTCCGATGCTTGCCCTGTCAGCCAAAACCGGTCAAGGGCTCTCAGACCTGGAAAAAACCATCCATACCCTCTTTTTCGGGGCCGAAGAGCACCATCAAAGCGAAAGTCTCTTATCCAATCTCCGTCAGATTGACCTATTGGAAAAAGCCCAGCAGGCGCTGGAGGAAGCACGCAAAGCCTTGCGAGCAGGCGTGAGCCTGGACGCTTTAGATGTTGATTTACAGTTTGCCTATCAAAAATTAGCGGAGATTACGGGGGAAGCCATTGAAGAGGACGTGTTAAACAAGATCTTTCAAAATTTTTGTGTTGGAAAGTAGGAAAAATGGGACTTAGTGGGAAATACCTTAGAGAGAAAGTGGACATTGCAGTCATTGGCGCGGGTCATGCAGGCATTGAAGCCGCGTTTGCTGCCGCTCGTCTTGGAAAGAAGGTTGCCATCTTTTCCATTTCACTGGATAGTGTGGCAGATATGCCCTGCAACCCCAATATTGGGGGGACCGGGAAGGGGCATTTAGTCCGGGAAATTGATGCGCTAGGCGGGGAAATGGCTCGGACCATTGATGATAGCTTTCTTCAGTCCCGCATGCTCAACACATCGAAAGGGCCGGCCATTCACTCCCTTCGGGTTCAGGCCGATAAGCGCCGCTACCAGGAGCAGATGAAGAGAAAGCTGGAAGAGGAACCCAACATCCACCTGATTGAAGCTGAGGTCGATCAGATTTTACTAGAAAAAGGGGCAGTTCAAGGGGTAAGCACGGTACAAGGAGCCTACTTTCCCTCCAAAGCCGTGATTGTATGCACCGGGACCTTTCTCAATGGTACGATCCTAATGGGCGCACTGAGCTATTCCTCCGGCCCGCATAACACCAAGCCTGCACAATACCTTTCCGACAGTCTTTGCGCCTTAGGCATGGAACTGAGGCGGTTTAAAACCGGGACTCCGCCCCGGATCAACCGGCGGAGCGTAGATTTTTCAAAAATGCAGGTCCAGGAGGGTGACCAGGAGATCGTCCCCTTTTCCTTCTTAAATCAAGGGGTCGCCTATGATGCTTCCCAGCAGCTTCCCTGTTATCTCACCTATACGACAGAAGAAACCAAGCAAATTATTGAAGAGAACATTCACCGTTCCAGCATGTATTCTGGAGAAAAAAGAGGGGTCGGACCTCGCTATTGTCCATCGATCGAAGATAAAATAGTGCGTTTTCCGGACCATGATAAGCACCAAATATTTTTAGAACCCGAATCTGCCTCCAGTCTGGAGATTTATGTGGATGGCCTTTCCTCTACCCTGCCGGAGGAGGTTCAGATGCAAACCATTAGAACGCTGCCAGGCTGTGAAAAAGCAGAAGTCATGCGCTCCGCCTACGGGATTGAGTACGACTGTATTGACGCTCGCTCACTGAAGCGAACGCTTGAGGCCCAATCGGTGGCAGGCTTATATTTTGCCGGCCAAATCAATGGCTCCTCCGGTTATGAGGAAGCGGCTTGTCAAGGGTTGATGGCGGGCATCAATGCGGCACGAAAAATAGACGGCCTTTCCCCCTTTATTCTTGACCGGTCAGAAGCTTATATCGGGGTACTGATTGATGATCTGGTCACCAAGGGCACCAATGAGCCTTATCGGATGATGACCTCCAGATGTGAGTATCGACTCTCTCTCCGTCAGGACAATGCAGACCTTCGCCTTACGCCAAAAGCCTATGAAATAGGACTGGCGTCCAGAGAACGCTTTGAATGGACTGAAAAGAAGCGAAGCTGGATCGATCAGGAGGTGGAGCGACTGAATCAAACGATGGTAAGCCCCAAGGAAGAGATCAATCACTGGCTATCAGATCATCATAGCGCTCCTTTACGCACAGGGATTACACTGAGTGATCTTTTACGCCGACCTGAAATTTCTTACGATTTATTAGCCTGGCTGGATCCTGCCCGTCCGAGCTTGCCCAAAGAGGTTCGTCTGGAGGTCGAAAATCAGATCAAATATGCAGGATACATTGAAAAGCAAAACCGGCAAATTGCACAGTTTAAGCGTTTAGAGGAAAGAAAACTCACCATTAGCGACTATAGCGTCATTCGGGGACTGAAGAAAGAAGCGATTCAAAAATTAAATGCGATTCAGCCCGAATCGGTAGGACAGGCCTCACGCATCTCGGGGGTGTCGCCGGCCGACATCAACGTCCTGCTTATCTATCTGGAACAGGAAAGAAGATTACGAAAGAAAGAAGCGAGGGATCAATGAGTCACTCTCTAGAAGAACGGGCGAAATTCGCGGGATTTCCATTGAGCCAGGTCCAATTGGCACAGTTTGAATCCTATCGGGCTCTGATTAAAGACTGGAATCAAAAAATTGATATTACCGCCATCACAGATGATGAGGAGATGGATAATAAGCATTTTATCGATTCACTTTCTATTTTTCGCCTAGTGCCCTCCACTTTTCATGGAAAGGTCCTAGACATGGGATCTGGAGGAGGATTTCCAGGGATCCCTATGAAGATAGTGGATCCAGATATAGAGCTTGTATTGGTAGATTCACTTGAAAAACGGGTTCAATTTTTAGAGGAGGTCATTCAACATTTAGAATTGAAGGGGATCTCCTGTGTTCATGCCCGAGCCGAAGACTTTTGGCACCTCCCTCAGGAGAGAGAGGCCTATGATGTAGTGGTCTCTCGCGCCGTCGCCCCGCTGCCAACGCTTCTAGAATACTGTTTGCCTGGAGTAAAAATCGGCGGTCGATTTATTGCCATGAAAGGCCCCGGCGGCCTATCCGAGCTGGAGGATTCACGGGAAGCCCTCCGCCTCTTAGGAGGCG
>CABTYV010000029.1 GCA_902489145.1 uncultured Tissierellia bacterium
AAGCCCACTCCAACCATCCCATTGCCAGATCCATTCAGGACGCCTACCAGAAAAAGGTCGACCTAAGTAAAATTGACCACTACCGAGAGATTGCCGGTAAGGGCTTGGCTGCGACGGTTTCGGGTCATAACCTGCAGGCGGGCAATGCACTGCTGATGCAGGATCAGGGGCTTTCCGTCCCCACACCGGAGGAAACAGGAACCCTTGTTTACCTTTCGGTCGATGGCCACTATGCGGGCTATGCCCGGATTTCGGATGAGCTAAAGGAGGATGCCGCTCAGGCGATGGACCAGCTGCGGGCACTGGGCGTCCAGCATCTGGTGATGCTGACCGGAGACAATCACCAGGTAGGGGAAGCCATCGGCCGAAGCCTTTCGCTCGACCGGGTTTATGCGGACCTCCTGCCGGCGGATAAGGTTCAGGCCTTTGAAAAGCTGGCCCAGGAGCGGAAGGACAAGGGAAGCCTGGTCTATGTGGGCGACGGCATCAATGATGCCCCCGTTTTGGCTCGGGCGGATGTGGGGATCGCTATGGGGGCCCTAGGCTCTGATGCTGCGATCGAGGCAGCGGATGTGGTGCTCCTGACCGATGAGCCGGTCAAGCTGGCGCAGGCCATCCGGATTGCCCTTAAAACCAACCGGATCGTGCGGGAAAATGTCTTTTTTGCCCTGTTTGTCAAGGCCCTCTTTTTGCTCCTGGGGGCCCTGGGCCTGGCCAATATGTGGTCGGCCGTTTTTGCTGACGTAGGTGTTGCCCTGCTCTGCGTCCTCAATAGCATGCGGACCCTGCGACCCGAAAAATAAGAAAAGCTAGAGTAAAGCAGGAGGTGCTTGTGTGCGGCGCGCTGGGGGAGGGGTGGCTTTCACCCTTCTACCCGGGCAGGCGCATCGGGGCCTCCCGCTTTTTTGGTTAATTTTTGAAATGGCTTGAGATAAGAAAACGATTGTGATATTTTTGGAGGGAAGGTCAAAATCCAAGACCTCCCAGCCCATAAGGGTTGGAAGGAGGGGGAAGTCATTCCCAAAAATAAAAAAAGAAAGGATTGCGCCATGATTATCGGTATTCCAAAGGAGATCATGCCAGGAGAGGACCGGGTAGCTGCAGCACCGGATGCCGTCAAACAGTACCGGGAGGAGGGGTTCGAGGTTCTGGTCCAAAAAGGGGCTGGGCTAGGGGCCTACTATTTGGATGAACAATATGTGGACGCCGGGGCCAAGATCGTTGAGGATCCTCAAAGCCTGTTTGATCAGGCTGATCTGATCCTCAAGGTCAAGGAACCGCAGATGAATCAGTCCCTGGGGAAGCACGAAGCGGATATGATGCATGAGGGCCAGTACCTGATCACCTTCATTCATCCGGCCGCGCCGGGCAATCACGAGATGACCAAGAAGCTTGCGAAAAATGGCGTAATCTCCTTTACCCTGGATACCATCCCCCGCATTTCTCGGGCTCAGGCCATGGATGCCTTAACCTCCATGTCGACCTGTGCGGGCTATAAGGGGATTTTGATGGCGGCCAACCTCATGACGCGTTTTATGCCCCAGGTCTTTACGGCAGTCGGCCAAATCAAACCGGCCCAGGCGCTGATTATCGGGACTGGCGTGGGCGGCCTTCAGGCCATTGCGACCGCCAAGCGGCTGGGCTGCGTGGTGCAGGCGGCGGATATTCGCCCAGATGCAGCGGAGCAGGCTGGATCGCTGGGTGCGAAGGTGATTGATTTGGGGGTACCCAAGGAGCTCGCCATGGGCGAGGGGGGCTATGCCAAGCAGCTGCCCGCAGACGTGCTGGAAAAGGAAAGAGCAATCCTGGCCCCTTATGTAAAGGAAGCCGACGTCATTTTCTGCTCGGCGCTTGTGCCGGGCGAGGTGGCTCCGATCGTCATTACGGAGGAAATGGTTCAATCCATGAAGCATGGATCGGTGATTGTTGATATTTCCATCGACCAGGGCGGAAACTGCGCCATCACGCCTCCGGGAAAAATCGAAGAGAAATATGGGGTCCAGCTGGTGGGCATTAAAAACATCCCGGGCCAGATTCCGACCACCTCGACCTGGCTCTTCTCTAAAAATGTGCACGCTTTGGTTAATTTCCTCTTTAAGGACGGCAAGCCCTGCTATGATCCCAACGATGAGATTGTTAAGGGCTCACTTACGACGGAAAAGGGAGAAATCAAGCACCACGGCGCCCGCGTGGCGATGGGCCTGGAATAAAGAAGGAGGCGTCATGTCTGCCTGGATATTGATCCTCATTTTTTTAGCGTCCATGCTTTTGGGCTATAAGATCATTTCCAATGTGCCGAGTCTTTTGCATACGCCCCTGATGTCGGGGATGAACGCCCTCTCCGGTGTGACCCTCTTGGGCGCCCTCTTGGTTAGTGGCCTGGCAGTGGCCTTAGGGGATCAGCTCTTGGGCTTCATCGCCATCGTGCTTGCGACCTTTAACATGGTGGGCGGCTTTGCGGTGACCGACCGGATGCTCAAGATGTTCAGTCACGAAAAGAAGGAGGGACGGTCATGATCGAAAATGTTCTTTCCCTGGTCCTGATCCTCCTGGTTTTGCTGGGGATTGCCCTGATGGCCAAGCCCAAAACCGCTTTATATGGCAACCGCCTTTCGGCGCTCGCCATGCTTTTCGCGGTACTGCTCATCCTGCAGCAGCATCAGCTCCTCACCGCAGGCTGGCTTTGGCTGGGGATGGCCCTGGGAGGTGCCTTGGGTTTGGTGATGGCGGTCCGGGTCAAAATGATCCAGATGCCGCAGACCGTCGCGGCCCTTAACGCCTTTGGGGGACTGGCTTCCGCCATCGTTGCCCTGATCAGCTTGAAGGAGGGCATGGGCGCCTTTGAAGTGCTGACGGGGGGGCTTGCTATTATCATCGGCATGGTGACCTTTGTGGGGTCCATGGTTGCAGCGGGTAAGCTGGCCAAGGTCCTCAACCAACGGCCCGTGCTCTATGCCTGGACCAACGCGAGCCAGTGGATCGTCTATCTGATCTGGTTGGGGAGCCTGGTTCTCCTTCTGCTGGGACGAATGGATGTAAATCTGGCCAAGCTTCTGCTCTTCCTTTCGGCCAGCTTGTATGGCTTCACCTTTGCCCAGCGGGTAGGGGGGGCGGATATGCCCATCGTCATTTCCCTCCTCAACTCCACCAGCGGTGTGGCCGGCTCGATCTCCGGCATGGTGATCGCAAGCCCCCTTTTGGTGGCAGTAGGTGCGATTGTAGGGGCTTCCGGGCTGATTCTGACCCAGATCATGTGCCGGGCGATGAACCGATCGCTAGGGGATATCCTGCTGGGCCACGGGCTTAAAAAGGCACCCACGCGTGGAGGTCAGCCCGAAGAAAAAGCGCCTGCGCAGGCGGACCCAGAAGGGGAGCAGGAAGTCAGCCCCGCCCCGAGCTCAACGCCAAAGCCAGCCGCAAAGACGGCCAGGCAAGAGGCGGATCTCAGCACTTTGTTTACCGATCTTCACAAAGTCATCCTGATTCCCGGCTATGGCATGGCCCTTTCTCAGGCCCAGAGCCAGGTGCACGCCCTTTATGAGGCCCTCCTTCGTCACGGGGCGGAGGTGAAGTTCGGCATCCATCCGGTCGCAGGGCGGATGCCGGGGCATATGAATGTGCTTTTGGCGGAGGTCGGCTTAGAGTACGATGCCTTTCTGGAATTGGAGGAGGCCAATGCCTTCTTGAAACAGGCAGATCTGGCCATCATCATCGGGGCAAATGATGTCGTAAATCCTGCGGCCAATACGGCCGAGGGCACCCCCATCTATGGGATGCCCGTGCTTTGCATAGATCAGGCCAGACGGCGGATCATCTGTAACTTCGATACCAAGCCGGGCTATGCCGGTGTGGAAAACCCGCTCTATCAGGACCCCGACACGCAGCTCTTGCTGGGCGATGCCAAGGACTCCATCGAGCGTCTCTTACAGGCCCTGGCCGGTTTGGATGGGGCGGGTGCCACGCAGAAGGGGGAGGGTGCGCTCAAGACGCAAGAAGCTTCGGGCGCACGTCCGGTCCTTACCCTGGCCGACTTGGACCTTTCTGCGATGAAGAAGGTCCTTCTGATCCCTGGCTATGGCATGGCCTTATCCCAGGCCCAGGGTCAGGTCAAGCAGCTTTATGAGGCGCTGAGCAAGCGCGGCCTCACCGTCAAATTTGGCATTCATCCAGTGGCGGGCCGGATGCCGGGGCATATGAATGTGCTTCTGGCGGAGGTGGGGCTGGAGTATGACGCCTTCCTGGAACTCGAGGAAGCCAATGATTTCCTGAAGGATACGGATCTTGCCATCATCATCGGCGCCAATGATGTGGTCAATCCTGCCGCCAATACAGCGGAGGGCACCCCGATCTATGGGATGCCGGTGCTTGCGATTGATCGGGCGAAGCAGCGGATCGTCTGCAACTTTGATACGAAGCCGGGCTATGCGGGCGTGGAGAATCCCATCTATCAGGATGCGGAGACCCTGCTCCTGCTGGGGGATGCCAAAGACTCCATTACCCAAATCCTCTCCCATCTCGCCTAGCTCGCGCTTGCTTGCGCTTACTGAAGCAAATCAGTAAAATAAAAAATAGCCCTCGCTTGGAAGGATTTTCGGGCGGGGGCTCTTTTTTAGGAGGATGCGATGAAAGAAGCTTTTGTAAATGTGTTCGAATGGACCAAAGCCCTTCAAAAGGAGTACGTGCTGGGAGTGCTGACCCGTCCGGTTCTGACGTATGGGCCCGTGATTGCGATTGCAGGCGTGGTCATGTTTTTTGTTATGGAGGATGCTTTTCGCTATATTTCCCTTACGGCCGGGCTCATTGCCCTGATTGCGTCTCTTTTGACTCCTTTTTGGACCCTGCACGAGCTGCGGGCGTTAGAAGGGGAGCGCGATGGACAGCCGTCTCGGATCAGCTTTGGAGATGAAATTGTCGTGAGCGACGGAAGGAATCATCTGACCTTTTCCTATCAACAGGTCAAGGCGGTCAAGGAGACCCCCCATCTGTATGCGCTGATGCTGGGCAATCATTCTGCCATTCTCGTCAAAAAGGGGGCCTTTGAACAGGGGAAGGAGGGGGATTTCCTGCCCTTCCTCGCAAAAAAAGGTAAAATCAAGCCCTCTCTTCTGGACCGTTTTTCGTGAAGAGGATAGGAGGCCAGGCATGCAGCCCTGGCGGCAGGGCTCATGCTGGTCCCCCTTTTTCTTCTACTACGTTCTGGGCAGCGAGCAAAAGGATAGCAGGCTTCGCTTTCTGATGCCCTTTTGTAATATGCTCCTTTATCTGGCGGTTTTCTTTCTCTTTCCCCGGCTCGCGGGCCAGGTAGCAGGCACTGATTTCCTCCTTTTTACGGGGGCCATTCTGCTTGCCTTTTTCATCCTGATGATCCTGCTCCTGTATTTTTACCTGCCCCGGCAGACCCGAAGGGCCTAGTAGGACGAGTCGGTCTTCGTTGGTTTCCCTTGTCTAAAGGGATCAGGCAGAGCTATTATCAATATTATTGATATGTTGTATAAAAGTTATTGATCAAACAATCGTTTTCGCCTATAATTGAAACAGATCAATGCCACTTGAGGGATGGGCATTCATTTTATTAAGGAGGAAATTATGGAGCAACTCAACAATCTTGTCACTTCTTGTGCGAACGGGGTTTGGTTTATCCTCATGTTCTTGCTCGTAGGATCCGGAATTTATTTTTCTTTCCGTACCAGATTTGTCCAAGTGCGTCGATTTAAATCCGGTTGGAACCGGGTGTTCGGCGGATTAAACCTGTTCGGTGAAAAGGCCGGCGGAGAAGGAATGTCCTCCTTCCAGGCGCTGGCGACGGCGATCGCTGCCCAGGTCGGCACCGGCAACGTCGTAGGCTGCGTGACCGCGCTGGTATCCGGTGGTCCGGGCGCCATTTTCTGGATGTGGGTCGCTGCCTTTTTCGGCATGGCCACCATCTATTCAGAAGCCACCCTGGCTCAGGTCACGAAGACCCGCGACGTCAAAGGTCACGTGATCGGAGGCCCCGTTTATTACATTCAGCGCGCCTTCCATGGTCAGCTGGGGAAGGTCTTAGCGGCGCTCTTCTCCGTTCTGATCATCCTGGCCCTGGGCCTCATGGGCAATATGGTCCAGTCTAACTCCATCGCTGACGCCTTCTACAACGCCTTTGGCGCATCGAAGCTGATCGTTGGGATCATCTGCGCAGTGCTTGCCGGCTTTATCTTCATCGGTGGGGTGTCCCGCGTTGCCTCCTTTACCGAGAAGATCGTGCCCATCATGGCCGCCCTGTATATTATCGGTGGCCTCGTTGTCATTATCATCTATCATGATAACTTTATTCCCGCATTCACCTCCATTTTCAAATATGCCTTTACCCCCTATGCGATTTCAGGTGGGACCATTGGTATTGCCGTAACCCAGGCCATGCGCTATGGCGTTGCGCGAGGCCTCTTCTCGAACGAGGCTGGTATGGGGTCCACCCCGCATGCCCACGCCATTGCTAAGGTTGAAAAGCCCCAGGATCAGGGGGAAGTGGCCATTATCGGTGTTTTCTTTGATACCTTTATCGTCTTGACCATCACCGCTTTGGTGATCCTCTGCTCCGGCATCCTGCCCACGACCATTGCCGAAGGGAAGGAGGGTGTCGCAGTGGCACAAACTGCCTTTGCCAATGCGTTAGGAGGCAATCTCGGCCCCAAGTTCATCGCCATTGCCCTGCTCTTCTTTGCCTTCTCGACCATTATCGCCTGGTACTATTTCGCAGAGCAGAATATCAAATACCTCTTTGGTTACAAGGCCATCAAACCCTTTGCCCTTTTGGTCGTAGCAGCGATCATTCTGGGCTCCACGCTGAAGGTGGAACTGGTCTGGAATGCGTCCGACCTTTTCAACGCGCTGATGGTCTTCCCCAACCTCTTAGCCCTTCTGGCCCTCTCTGGTTTTGTGGCGAAGGCAGCAAGAGGAGAACAGGTGGATATGGATAAGCTCATCGAACACAAGAAAAAGTAAGCTGGTTCATCCTTCAAGAGAAGAATGGCGGAGGCCCTGCAGGATATGTCCCTGCAGGGCCTTTATTTGCCCGTACGTTGACAAAAATAGAGGAAAAGACTAACATGAAAAAGAAGATCTTCAGGGCAGGGTGCAAGTCCCGACCGGCGGTATAGCCCGCGAGCCTTTTGGCTGATTCGGTGCAAGTCCGAAGCCGACAGTATAGTCTGGATGAAAGAAGAGAGACGAGTTCGACTGGCTTTGCGCATTATCTTTTTCAGGCCGAATTTTCATCCAATCTTTCTTACGTGCCCAGGAGCTGCTTCCGGGGCTTTTTTTTTGGATTGGAAGGGAGGTTGCATTGTCCAATCAACGGCTACAAGAAGACACTTTTTTCATGACGGAGGCCATCCGTCTGGCACAAAAGGGGACCGGTTTTGTGGCCCCGAACCCCCTGGTCGGGGCTGTTCTGGTTCGGGACGGTAAAATCATTGGCGCTGGTTATCATGCCCGTTACGGCAGCCTGCATGCGGAGCGAGCAGCCCTCGCCGATGCGAAAGCCCGGGGCGAGCAGGTCCGGGGGGCACGCTTATATGTGACCCTGGAGCCCTGCTGCCATCAGGGCCATCAGCCCCCTTGCACGGATGCCATCTTGGAAGCGGGCATTCGCTGCGTGATCGGAGGGTCCGACGATCCCAACCCTAAGGTAGGGGGGAAGGGCTATCAAATTTTAGAGGAAGCGGGTATAAGCGTTGAGCGCGGCTTTATGAAGGAGGCCTGTGATGGGCTCAATACCGTCTTCTTTCACTTTATGGAAACGGGCCGGCCCTATATTCACAGTAAATTTGCCATGAGCCTGGACGGCAAGATTGCCACCCGGACTGGGGATAGTCGGGGCCTTTCCGCCCCGGAGGCGCTCCTCTATACCCACCAGCTTCGCCAACGCTATAGCGCAATTTTAGTGGGCAAGGGGACTGTACTTGCGGATGATCCCAGCCTGACCTGCCGCCTGGCCGGAGGCCGGGATCCCGTCCGGATTATTTTAGACCACCATCTGAGCCTGCCGGAAGGTGCCCGGCTCATCAGAACCGCCCGCCAAACGCCCACCCTGCTGGTCTATACCGAGGCGAGCGAAGCTAGGATCGCTACTTTTGAAGCGCTGGGCGTGGACCTGCTACAGGTACGGTCAAAGCAGGGGAAGATGGACCTGGAGGACCTTTTGGACAAGCTCGCCCAACGGCAGATCGACTCCGTTCTGGTCGAGGGGGGCAGTCAGGTGCATGCGTCCTTTTTTGAGGCGGGCCTGGTCAACGCCTGGTCCGTCCTCATTGCCCCCAAGCTGGTGGGTGGCGGGGAGGCGCCGGGTCCGATCGGCGGTTTGGGCTTGGATCAGATTCAGAAGGCCTTCTGTCTATCGGACTACCGAGTGCGCCGGCTTGGAAAAGATCTCCTGATCGAAAGCGAGGGCTAAATGTTTACTGGGATTGTAGAAGAAATGGGCAGGCTTTGTGCCATCCAAAAGGGACCGGCTTCTGCCAGGCTTACGGTGGAAGCCCATAAGATCATACGAGATGTCCAGCTCGGTGATTCGATTGCCTGTAATGGGGTTTGTCTGACGGTGACGGACTTTACCCACGATCGATTCACCGCGGACGTCATGCACGAGACGCTGGCTCGAACCTCCCTGGGACAGCTAAGCCCGGGCCAGGCCCTGAATTTGGAGCGGGCCATGCCCATGAATGGCCGTTTTGGCGGCCATATCGTGACCGGTCATATCGACGGGACGGGGGAGATTTCCTCCATTGAAGAAGATGATATTGCCAGGCGGTTGCAGATTCGATGTGAGAAGCGGCTCATGCGCTATATGATCCGACAAGGAGCGGTGGCATTAGATGGGACGAGTCTGACCATTGCCAGCATCAGTGAGGGCGCCTTTGTCGTCTCGCTGATCCCGCACACGCTGGCTGCTACGGTGCTCCAGTACCGAAAGAAGGGGGAGTGGGTCAATATCGAATGCGATCTGGTTGGAAAATACGTGGACCATTTGCTTTTTCTGGGGCCGGAGGAGCAGGAGGAACAGCAGACGTCCTCGCCGATCACCAGAGCGTTTTTAACGGAGCATGGATTTTAAAAGGGAGTTAGGAAAAGAAAGGATGAAGGCATGACGGAATGGAGCGAAAATCGCTTTGACAAGAAACCGATTGAGGATGTGAAGGCGTCCATGGCGCAGGTGGAGCAGGCTTTGGCGGATCTGCGATCTGGAAAGGTCATTTTGGTGATCGATGATCCAGACCGGGAAAATGAGGGGGATCTGGTTTGTGCGGCGCACGAGGTGACGACCGAAAATGTGAATTTTATGGCGTCGGAGGCCAAAGGCCTCATCTGTATGCCCATGGCGCATTCCTTTGTGGACCGGCTGATCCTGCCTCAGATGGTCAGCGATAATACGGATAACCATGAGACTGCCTTTACGGTTTCCATTGATCATGTGGATACGTCAACGGGCATTTCCGCAGAGGAGCGCGCCCTCACAGCCAGAAAGGTCGCGGATCCGACCAGCCAGCCGATGGATTTTCGGCGTCCGGGCCACATGTTCCCGCTTCTGGCCAAAAAAAATGGGGTGATGGAACGAAATGGCCATACGGAAGCGACGGTCGACCTCATGCGCCTGGCAGGCCTGCCTGAGGTGGGCCTATGCTGTGAGATTATGCGTCCGGACGGGACCATGATGCGGACCAAAGAGCTGATCCGCTTTGCAAAGGCCCATCAATTGACCATGATCTCGATCAAGGAGCTCCAGGAATATCGCAAGCGCACCGAGTCCTTTGTCGAACGGATTGCCGATGCGGATTTGCCCACCCAGCATGGGCATTTCCGGGCCATCGGTTATATTAACCGCCTCAACGGCGAACATCATGTCGCCCTGGTGAAGGGGGACATTGGGGAAGGGGAGGACGTCCTGTGCCGGGTCCATAGCGAATGCTTGACGGGCGATGCCTTCTCCTCGATGCGCTGCGACTGCGGAGATCAGCTGGCGCATGCTATGGAGAAAATCAACGAAGAGGGACGGGGCGTTTTGCTCTATATGCGCCAGGAGGGGCGTGGGATTGGCCTGATGAATAAGCTCCGCGCTTATGAGCTGCAGGACGGTGGCATGGATACTCTGGACGCCAACCTGGCCCTGGGCTTTCCCGGCGATGCCAGAGAATATTATATTGGGGCTCAAATCCTGCATGATCTGGGCTGCAAGACCCTCCGCTTGATGACCAACAATCCCGATAAGGTCTACCAGCTGGAGGAATACGGGCTTTCCATTACCGAACGGGTGCCCATTCAGATGGATGTTCATGATCGGGATCGCTTCTATTTGGAGACGAAAAAAGAGCGGATGGGCCACCTTCTGGATTTATAATCAGGTGGGATCGCCGGAAGGCATGATTCATAATAATAGGGTATGAAATTTTGAAAGGGAGAGAAAAAATGAAAACAATCGAAGGCTTGTATAGTGGAAAAGGCAAAAAATTTGCCCTGGTCGCTTCTCGTTTCAATGAATTTATCACAAATAAATTGGTTTCAGGCGCCCAGGACTGCCTGATTCGGCATGAGGTTTCAGAGGCGGATATCGCCCTCGTCTGGGTACCGGGCGCCTTTGAAATCCCCCTGGTGGCCAAAAAACTGGCCCAATCCGGCCGCTATGACGGGGTCATCTGCTTAGGGGCGGTCATTCGTGGCGCGACCTCTCATTATGACTATGTCTGCAATGAAGTCGCCAAGGGCGTAGCTCAGGTGGGACTTTCCAGCGAGCTACCCGTCCTGTTTGGGGTGCTTACAACGGAAAATATCGAACAGGCGATTGAAAGAGCCGGAACAAAAGCGGGCAATAAGGGATACGATGCGGCCCTTTCCGCTCTGGAGATGGCCAATCTGATAAGTCAATTGGCCGACTAGGACCAGCAGACGGCGATGATTTACTTGGACCATGCCGCTACCACCCAAATGAGTGAAGCGAGCCGTCAGGCGATGGAGGAGGCGCTGAGCCGGTTTTATGGGAATCCTTCGGCCTCCTATGCGTTAGCCCGTGCCGCTCGAAGTGCCTTAGAAGAGGCGCGTCTTCGCCTCTCGAGGCTGCTGGACTGTGATCGCCGCGCCCTTCTGTTTACCTCGGGCGGGAGCGAGTCGGACAACCAAGCCATCCACTGTGGAGCGGCCTATGGTCGAAAAACAGGGCGGCGAACGATCATTTGTTCGGCTTTTGAGCATCCGGCAGTTCAGAAAAGCCTCGAAGCCCTGGTGAAGGAGGGCTTTCGCCTAATCGCCCTCCCGGTCTATCAGGAGGGGCGGGTGCGGCCGGCCGATTTAGCGGCTGCTCTGAGCCAGGATACCTGCCTGGTGACAGTCCTGCATGCGCAAAATGAGGTTGGTACCCTCCAGCCCATACAAGAATTGGCTCAGCTGGCCCACGAGGCCGGCGCCCTTTTTCACACGGATGCCGTTCAAAGTGTAGGACATGTGCCGCTTTCCTTTCGTGAATTGGGCGTAGACTATCTTTCTCTATCGGCTCATAAGTTCTATGGCCCGAAGGGGGTGGGCGCCCTCCTGATCCGACCGGAAGCCTTCCAGGCCTCCTTCATTTTTGGCGGAGGTCAGGAACGGGGCTTGCGGGCGGGGACAGAAAATGTGGCTGGCGTGCTTTCCATGGCGGCGGCTCTGGAAGAAGCGGTGGCCGTGCGGGAGGAGGAGGGCAGACGGCTGGAAAAGCTTCGCGATTTTTTGTGGACCGGCCTCGCTCCGATTCCGGGCAGCCACCGAAACGGATCCATCGGGCCGTTCCTTCCGGGCCATTTAAATGTATCTTTTTCCGGGGTGCCATCGGAGGAGGCCCTGCTTCTTTTTGACGCAGCAGGGATCGCACTCTCCGCCGGCTCCGCCTGCAGTACGGGGGCTATTAGCGCCTCTGCAAGCCTTTTGGCCATGGGGCGAAGTCAGGAAGAGGCCCGTACGGCGCTTCGCTTTAGCTTAGGCCGGGAAAACACGGAGGAAGAGATGGTGCAGGTGGTGAAGATTACCCAGCAGCTGGTTATGCGCATCCGCAAGCTTCACCAGGGCGATGAACCGGGGACCCTGCAATAGCAAACGCTAGGAGGCCTATCATGCAAAAGAAAAGAGCCTTGATCGCCATGTCGGGCGGGGTGGATTCTTCGGTCGCGGCTTACCTGATGAAAAAGGAAGGTCTGGACTGTATCGGGGCGACCATGAAGCTCTACGAGAGCGACCAGGCGGGCTTCATCCGTTCTCATACCTGCTGCTCCCTGGACGATGTGGAGGATGCGCGCAGTGTCGCCGAACGGCTGGACATGCCATATTATGTGTTTAATTTTATGGACGGCTTCGAGCAGAAGATCATTGACAAGTTTATTCGCTCCTATGAGGCAGGATGGACGCCAAATCCCTGTATCGACTGCAACCGTTATATGAAATTTGACCAGCTTTATGAAAGAGCCCGCCTTCTGTCTTGTGATTATGTGGTGACGGGGCATTATGCGCGCATTGAACAGGAGGGGGACCGCTATCTTTTGAAAAAAGCACGGGACGCATCAAAGGATCAATCCTACGTCCTATATGCCATGAGCCAGGAGGATCTGGCCCATACCCGGTTCCCGCTCGGAAATTTAGAGAAAACCCAGACGCGCAAGCTGGCGGAGGAGGCCGGCTTCATAAACGCAGAAAAGCCGGATAGCCAGGACATCTGCTTTGTGCCGGATGGGGATTATGCGCGGGTGATTGAGGAGCGGACGGGCCGGGCCTATCCGCCGGGCGATTTCCTTTCGATCGATGGAAAAAAGCTTGGCCGGCATCAGGGGATCATCCACTATACGTTAGGGCAAAGAAGAGGGCTCGGCATCGCTTCTGACCGCCCCCTCTATGTACAGGAGATTCGACCCCTGGAAAATACGGTAATTTTGGGTCATGAAGAGGATCTGTACAGCCAAAAGGTCGAGGTGGCCGATTTTCACTGGATCAGTGGGACCAGTCCTCGGGAAATGCGAAAGCTGCGTGCCAAGCTCCGCTACCGTCAAAAGGAGGAGCCCTGTCAGGTCCAGGTGGAGGAGGACGGGCACGTGTGGCTGATCTTCGATGAGCCCCAGCGGGCCGTCACCAAGGGCCAGGCAGCGGTGGTCTACGATGGGGACGTGGTCCTGGGCGGTGGAACGATTGTGGGACGGGCTTAGGAAGCTCCAGCGAAAAACAAGAAGGAAGGGGAACGATGATCAAAAAATTTCAAGGAAAATTGCCTGAGTGGGGCCCTGGGTCCTATGTGGACGAGAGCGCTTGTTTAGTAGGCGACGTGGTGCTGGGTGCCCAATGCAGCGTTTGGTGCAATGCCTCCCTCCGGGGCGATTTTGGTCCGATTCGTGTGGGCAATCAGACCAACATTCAGGACAATGCCGTTTTTCATACGGACCTGGGCTCGGAAATTGTCATTGGTGATTTGGTTTCCATTGGCCATGGTGCCATTGTCCATGGAGCGCGTGTGGGGGACCGGACCCTGATCGGCATGAATGCGACGATTTTGGATGGGGCGGTGATCGGAAAGGACTGCATCATTGGGGCAGGCGCTTTGGTCACCGGGGGGAGCCAGATTCCGGACGGCTCCCTGGTCGTAGGCGTTCCAGGCAAGGTGGTGCGTCCCTGTCGGGCAGAGGAAATTGCCTTTAATGAAGAAAATGCACGTGATTATTTGGCAAAAATGGCTATCTATATAGAAGAGGCCGATGAATAGATAGCGGAAAATGCGGCCGTGAAATAAAAGAAAGGATGTAATTATGGGTTTAATTTCTTGGGTCATCGTAGGTGGACTGGCTGGTTGGATCGGTTCAAAAATCATGAATATGGATCAGGAAATTAACGGCTTCATGAATGTACTCGTCGGGATCGTGGGTGGTGTCGTCGGCGGATGGGTGATGTCGTTGATCAGTAAGGAAGGCGTGAGCGGATTTAACATCTGGTCTCTGATCGTTGCCATCATTGGTTCCTGTATCTGCCTCTTCCTGTACAAGAAGCTGCGCAAATGAGATAAGCTATGACTGATTTTTGGAAGGAATATCAGGTAAAGGAGGGGGAAAAGGTCAATCTTAAAAAGTGGGACACCTCGTATGAGGGCGCGCTAACCAAGGAAGAGGTCTATGACCATCTGCTGCCGGAAAACGGCGTGGCCCTTCAGGAGGGGCAGGCCCGACTTTTTGCGGACAATCGCTACGGGGTTTTGATCGTCCTTCAGGCCATGGATGCGGCCGGGAAGGATGGATTGATCAAGCGCGTCTTCACCTACCTCAATCCTCAGGGGACGGTGGTTACCCCCTTTAAGGTCCCTACGCGGACCGAGCTGGATCATGATTATTTGTGGCGGTGCAATTTGGCCCTGCCGAGCCGGGGCAATATTGCGATTTTTAACCGGTCTCACTATGAAGATGTGCTGGTTACTCAGGTGCATAACCTGGTGGAGCATTCTCAGCTTCCAGAGGAGCTGGTGGATGAGGACATCTGGAAGAGACGGTACGAGGAAATCAAAAACTGGGAGACCTACCTGGTAGACAACGGCATTGTGATTTTAAAATTTTTCCTCCATGTGTCGAAGGAGGAGCAGGCGGAGCGTTTGTTGGACCGGATTGAGCAAACGGAAAAAAACTGGAAGTTCTCAGACGGAGACATTCAGGAACGGGCCTATTGGGCCGATTATCAGCGGATTTATGAAAAGATGATGTCCGAGACCTCGACTAAGAAGGCGCCCTGGTTCATCATTCCGGCTGACCGCAAGTGGTACACCCGCTACGTGGTGAGTGAAATCGTCAAGGAGCAGTTCGATCGACTGAAGCTTTCATTCCCGACCCTCCCCAAGGCGGAGCGGGCCAAAATGGACGAAGCTCGCGCCCAACTCCGTAAAGATTTGGGTCTAGCGGATGAGGCGGAAGGATAGCTTTTAGGGGAAGGGAATAAGCCAGGCAGAAGGGTTCGTCTTGCTGGAAAAAATATCGGATGAGGAGGATTACACGATGGATGAAAAAATGCTGGAACGGATGAAAAAGGGACAGGGCTTTATTGCCGCCCTGGATCAAAGTGGTGGTTCCACCCCCAAAGCTCTGAAGAATTATGGGATTAACGAGGATCAGTATTCGGGTGAGGAGGAGATGTTTGACCTCATTCACCAGATGCGCTCTCGCGTGATTACAAGTCCCGTCTTCACCTCGGAGCGGATTTTAGGGGCCATCCTGTTTAAAAGGACCATGCTATCCAAGATTGAGGGCAAGTATGCCGCCGAATATCTCTGGGAAGAAAAGGGCATCGTGCCCCTGCTCAAGGTCGACGAGGGCCTCGCGGAGCGGGCAGACGGGGTTCAACTCATGAAAGAGATGAAGGAGCTGGATCACCTGTTGGTCTCCGCCCACGATCATAAGGTTTTTGGGACCAAGATGCGTTCCGTCATCCATGAGGCCAATGAAGCTGGCATTAAGAAGATCGTGGACCAGCAGTTCCGCTATGGAAAAAAGATCTTTGATGCCGGACTAGTCCCCATTTTGGAGCCGGAGGTGACCATCACCATTCCGGATAAGGCGGAGGCCGAGGCCTTGCTTCTAAAAGAAATCATGAACCAGCTCGAAGCCTTGCCAGAGTCCTATCATTTCATGTTTAAGCTTTCCTTACCCAGCAAAGACGGATTCTATGACCAATTGGCCGACCATCCCCAGGTGGACCGCGTGGTCGCCCTCTCCGGTGGCTATTCTTTTGATGAGGCCAATACCCTCCTCTCTCATAATCACAAGATGACGGCCTCCTTCTCCAGAGCCCTCTTAAACGATCTTTCTGCTCAGCAGAGTGATGAAGAATTTAATCAGGTCCTGGATCGGGTGGTTCAAGCCATCTATGAGGCCTCCATCCAATAGGAAGCGCTCAGACGAAAGTTGATTCAGACTCATGGTCTGCGACTAGTTAGAAAGGATCTATAGTAGTGAAAAAAATTACCATCTCTGAAAAATTAGTGAAGGCTTTTAATAAGCAAATCAATATGGAGCTGCAGTCCGCTTATATTTACAACGGGATGCGGATTTATCTGAAGGATTTGGGTGCGCCTGGTTGTACTCATTGGATGACGCTTCAGACGCACGAAGAGATTGCTCATGCAGAAGACTTCATCAACCTGCTCCAGGAGCTGGACCAAGAGGTAGCGCTGGAAGCCCTGGATACGGTCAAGGCTCAATATGATTCTCCTCAGGCCGTTTGGGAGGCGGGTTTAAAGCATGAAAAAGAGATCTCCGCCTCTATTTTGGAGCTCTTAGATATGGCCATTGCGGAGCAGAACTACAAGGTCGAAAACTTCCTTCGACACTATGTCGATGAGCAGGCAGAGGAAGAGGATCATTTCCGCGGGGTGCTGGATCTCTTCGAGATGGCGGCTGGTGACAAGGCAGCCTTCTTCAAGGTGGATAGCATTCTTGGGAAGCGGGAATAGCGAAGCAGCGGTCTTTCCTATCAGGGAAATTTACTGAAAGGTGCAACTTCAAGTGGTCAATCAAAAAACTGCCGGATGAAGCATGGTCCGGCAGTTTTTTAATGACGGGAGATCAGAGAAACGAGATTTTGACTTATTTATTCACCATGCCCTTTCCGATCACCCTCAGCCCGGGTCGAATCCTCTCTTTTCAAGCGGCTTAGGAGGCGAGGGTAGAGGAGGAAGCGGCTCAGCAAGAGCAGGACCAGCCAGAGAAGGAGCATGAGAAAGGCGATATTGCGGAAAAATGCTTCGGGCAGGTAATAGATAATAGGATCCCTTTGGGGATCAAAGATCCAGTCCTTGTTCCGAAAAAGCAGCTGATGAAACAGAACAAAGGCTTGGTCGAAAAATAGGAGCAGCGGGAAAAAGAGCAGGGCTGGCAAAAACAGGGAGAGACGAAAACCGGTAGGAAAAAAAGAAAGGGATTCGGGCTCCCTTGCCCGAAGGGTGCGAAAAACTAAAAAGAGTAAGCAAACAAGCCCACTCCAGAGCAAGAGCTGAAAGACAACCTTCACCTCTGCAAAATGCTTGAGGGCGGAGGGCGATTGGCTGAGCTGTTGAAATTGGAGCGTTTGGTGGAAGGGATTTAGATTATAGGAGATGAGCGTTTCATAATTTTCCTGGATGGTGGTATCTGCCAGCTGCGCCACATTGACCCGGTCCTGAGCCAGAAAAGGGTAAAGCGGCGTCATCAGGAGGCCTAAAAAGACGGCAAGCGCGAAGTGGCTCCAAGCATAAAAGAGGGGGGAGACGAAAGCGAGTCGCCTGCTTTTTTTCATGTCGTTATCCTTTCTAATCCAGGAGAAGGGTGGATCCTGCGCATCTTCGGGCACGGGAAGGCCGCTGCGTTCTTCTCTATTTTATTCGCTAACCTACCGTCCGGCCTGAAAAGATGATAGAATAATAGGCAGTTTTTATCAACCTTCCCAGGGAGCTCGAAAATGAAGGAGTAGGGTGTGGCAAAAGTATCAGATCAAAGTTTATATAAAAAAGTTTTACATTTGGCCTGGCCGGCTGTTTTAGAGGCCTTTTTCATCAACCTGGCGGGTTTGATCGATACCATGATGGTCGCGGGGCTGGGCGCCGCGGCGGTTGCTGCAACAGGCCTTTCCACCCAGCCCTTTTTCCTGACCATGACGCCCGTGATTGCGACCACCGTTTCCCTTTCTGCCCTGGTGGCCCGGCGGATGGGGGAGGAACGGCGCGAAAAGGCCAATGAGACCTTTGTGACAGCCTGTCTGATCTGTTTTATCCTGGCTTTTTTCGTGACCGCCTTTGGTCTGCTGTTAGCGGACCCGGTCCTACGGATCGCCGGCTCCAATCCGCAAACCCACGAGATGGGGGTCGCCTATTACCACGCCCGGTCCCTGGGGATCTTTGTTCTGGTCTTTACCATGGCTTTTGATGCGGCCCAGCGGGGCTCGGGCAATACCCATATCGCCTTTAAGGTCAATCTAACCTCTTCTGCGGTCAATATTTTTCTCAACTATCTTTTGATCTATGGCCATTGGGGATTTCCCAAGCTGGGGGTCTATGGAGCGGGGCTGGCCACCGTTCTGGGCGATGTGGTCGCTTGTATCCTGGCCACCATTTCCGTTTTCGGCCGCCATTCCTATATCAAAATTCCCTATATTGTGAAGCATCAGATCCGCGCCTCCTGGGCTAGCTTCAAGTCTATTCTTTATTTGGGCCTCCCCCTGGCCGCAGAAAACGTCCTGATGCGAGTAGGCTTTGTGGCAACGGCCGTTACGGCCGCCGGCCTGGGCACCGAGCCCTTTGCCGCCCACCAGGTGACCATGAATCTGTTGGGACTGGGCTTCTCCTTTGGAGACGGCATGCAGACCTCCGCCATGACCCTAACCGGAAACG
>CABTYV010000030.1 GCA_902489145.1 uncultured Tissierellia bacterium
AACAATTTATCTGCAATTCTGGGTAAATAATCTTTCATGATTGCCTCCCATACTCATTACTTAAGTAAATTTTATCAGTTATTCAAGCATTTATCCAGTTTTTGTTCATGTATTTGTCTATAATTTATTCAAGTACTTGTCCAGTTACTGTTCAAGTATTTGGTCATTTATTGTTCTATATTTTTATCTTTACGATATAATACTTAGTGCACAAGACCTTACCATAGTAGTTGGGCTAATTTTATACAATCAAAAGACCCGACTTGGTCCGCATTATACTAAGAGGCGTGTCGGGTACTATTTTTTACTAATATATATTATAATTTTTGAATAAAACTAGCTTCCTCGCAATTAAGTTCTTTCTTTAAATCTTTAAAGTAACGTCTCTGCTGCTTACGAATATAAAAGCCTATAAATGGTTTGAAAAAGAAATTTTTAGAAACTATATCTTCGGTAAAATCCAAAGTTGTTTTATTTCCATGGGAATAAAATTTCCCAACCCAGGTTCCAACAATATTTTCATTTTCTATTTTGAAAGCCCAGCACTTGTATTTCAAAAAATCTGTAACTTCAAAATGTATTTCAATTCCATTTTTACTAATCTCTACAAAATTATTTTCGTCTATAATCTTTACATTCTGCAAATCACTTCTCCATGAAAAATCATGAAGATTAGTTATCTTGTTCCATACTTCTTCAATGGGACACAATAACGTGACTTTAATGTTTGCGATCGCCATAATATTTCCTCCTAACTCACCCTATTTTCTTGACATCAATACTACCGTCTCCACATGCTTCGTCCTCGGAAACTGGTCAATGGCCTGCGCCTTGACCAGGCGGTAGCCCCCCGCGCGGAAGAGGATCAGATCCCGTACCTGACTTCTGGGATTGCAGGAAATGTAGACAATACGCTCTGGCTTTGCGGCGATGATCTTCTCCAGAGCTTTGGGATGAATGCCATCACGGGGCGGATCAATCATGATCAGATTCGGTGGATCGCCCATGGCAGCAAGTCGGTCTAGCTCCACCAATACGTCCGCGGCGTGGAACTGCACATTGCGCAGCTGGTTTGCGGCCGCTGTGGCCCGCGCCTTTTCGACCGCTTCTTCCACGATTTCAACACCAATGGCGAGCTGGGCCCGGCGCGCCATGAGCTGGGTCAGGGTCCCGGTCCCCGAATAGAGATCATAGACCACCTGTCCGGATAGATCCCCCGCAAAAGACAGGGCTTTCCGGTACAGCAGCTCTGCACTAAAAACATTGGGCTGAAAGAAAGAAAAGGGACCGATCTGAAAGGTCAGATCAAAAAGCTTCTCCTCCAGCTCCGCTTGCCCCCATAGCAAATCCAACCGATCTGCCTGAACCACGTCTGCCAGTGAATCATTGACCGTATGAAAGAGCGACACCAGCGTAAAGTCCAAGGGCAGCGAGCGGAGCAGGTCCCGGTATTCGGTAAGCAGGGTCTCGTCCACGGAAGGATCTGAGCTTGTAACCAGATTGACCATGATTTGGCGGGTCCGCATGGCGGTGCGGATGACCAGGTGACGCAAGGCGCCACTTCGGCGCGTTCGGTGGTAGTAGGAAAGTCCACGATCTTCAAAAAACGCTTGGCTGGCCGCCCGGATCCGGTTCATGTCCTCCGGTACAATCCGGCAATCTGGCGTCGGCACGATTTCATAAAAATGCCCTGGACAATGCAGACCCAAGCGTAGGGGTCCCTCTTTTTCTTCATCACCAAAGCTATATTCCATCTTATTGCGATAGGCCTCATGACGGGGAGAAGGCTGGATGGGCACCTCTATGTCAAATCCAGCGGAGCGGAAGAGACGGCGGATCTGCTCGCCCTTGAGCATCACTTCGGTTTCGTAGGACAAGCTTTGATAAATGCATCCACCGCAGCGGCCCTGCAGGGGACAGCGAAGGGGCGTCTCCAGAGGAGATGGGGCCAGCAGCTCCATAAGCTGCACCTCCTTGGCCCCACCTCGGTTGCGCTGGGCCAGGGCCCGGTACACCTGACCAGGCAACCCGCCCTTGGCAAGAATCGGCCGTCCCAAGGGGCGTTTGTCATAGCGCTCATTTAAGCCAAAAAGGCGGTCCACCTCGTTTTCCTCAATCGAACACAGGGCATGGCCGCGCGCGCGATTGGGGTAGTCAACCTCCTCAAGCTTCACATCCATCCATTGTTTCTTTCTGGCCATAGGCTCCCCCTTCCTGAATCATTGCCCTCCGGTACGACTCCGCTGTTGGGTACAGGCTCAGTGATCGCCAGTGGCGAGGCATCAGCGCCCGGTACCGTGGCGTCGCAAAGCGATCATCAATCAACAGGATCTGACCTCGGTCCTCTTCCGTGCGAATCAACCGACCGGCCGCCTGAAGGACGCGGTTCATACCCGGATAGGTATATGCATACTCAAAGCCCTTCCCATTTTTCTGATCAAAATAGCGCTTAATCACATCCTGCCCGAAGGAAAGCCCCGGCAAGCCCACCGAAACCACTGCCACGCCGGTCAGAGACTTGCCCGGCAGGTCAATCCCTTCGGCAAAAAGTCCCCCCAGGACAAAAAAGCCCAACAGGCCCTCTTCCTGACAATAGCGGTCCAAAATCCTGTTTCGAGCCTCCTCATCCATCTGACGCGCCTGGATGATCATTTCCTCCCCGCTTTCTCGCTGATAAGCCGCCGCTGTTTCTTCTAGATAAGCGTAGGAGGGGAAGAAAACCATGAGATTGCCCGGATGTGCCAGGCGAAAAGTGCGTAAAACGGAGATGAGCGAATCCATCTCCCTGGCCCGATCCCGGTAGCGGGTCGAAAGCGATACCTGGGCGAACTGCGCATGCTCCGGCGGAAAGGGACTATCCAGATGCAGCACCCGCGCCTTTGACCCCCCGCCCAACAATTTTCGGTAATAATCCATTGGCGAGAGGGTGGCCGAAAAAAAGATGGCGGCCTGTACCCGTCTCAGACTCGCTTCAAATAAGGCGGTTGGGTCAATACAGCGAATCTGCCAATGGAGGCCATCCGATTTTACGGTGAGCAGGTTGAGAAAGCCTTCCATCCTCGTCTCTTCAATTATACTATAGGCGCTCAGGTCAAAATACCACTCCAGTACCTGATCATAGTCCTCATCTGAAACAGCGCGGGACAAATAGGGATCCAGTGCGGCCATCAAGCTCTTGAGCCTGCGGTAAAGCTCCTCCGGATTTTCTTCCGTAGCCACCGCTTCCAAGCCGCCTTGTTTCATATGAAACTTTTCCATGACTGAAATAAGATCATCCGCTTTTCGAACCACCTTTTGAATATGTGACCTGCTGATCTTCCTGATCTGCTCGGACTTTCCAGAAGGCGCCTCTTCTAAAATAGAGGTGCCCGTTGCGCCATCCGCCAGATCCTGGCCCGGGATCAGAGCCTGCGCCTCCTTTTTTTCTTTTTTATTTTTCTTCCTATTCTTTGCCTTTCGAGAAAACACAGCACGAAGGGCCTTTAACTCGGAAACCGAAAGCGCTGCACTATACATATCTCTTCCCCGATCCACCAAATTATGGGCTTCGTCGACCAGAATCAGTGCATCTGTATTTTCTCCATCAAAAGCCCGACGAAGATACACCCGAGGGTCAAAGAAATAGTTATAGTCACAGAGAACGAAATCCGCAAAACTGGAAAGATCCAGCTGAAATTCGTGCGGACAGATGCGATGCTTTTCCGCATAGCGGGTGATGGTCTCCCGGTCCCAGCAGGAGGCTTCACGAAAAATCTCGATGATTGCCTCGTTGACCCGATCAAAATGCCCCTTGGCATAGGGGCAGGCATTGGGGTCGCAAAGGAGTCGGTCATTCAGGCAGATCTTTTCTTTGGCCGTCAGGGTTACATTTTTAAGAGCCAGCCCCTCTTCACGAAGCAGCTGCAAGGCCTTCTGGGGTTCCCGCTGGGTCGTCGTCCGGGCCGTCAGATAGTAAATTTGCTTCAGATCCAAATGGGCCAGTCCAAAGAGGGCCGGAAAAAGCGTGGAGATGGTCTTGCCAATCCCCGTGGGGGCCTCCACAAAGAGGCTTCCTCCTTCTTCAATCGTCTGATAGACGCTTACTGCAAGCTTCCTTTGACCCGGACGATAGGTGGTATAGGGAAAGGATAGCTGCTTCAGGCTTTGGTCGCGCTTCTTCTTCCATTCAACCAATAAGCGGGAAAAGATAAGATAGCGCCTTAAAAGATCGAGATAAAAGTCCTCTAGTTCTGACCGCTCAAAGGTGCGGATGATTTTTTTATAAAGGTCCTCTTCTTCGAGATTGACATAGGTCAGCTGTACCTTGATCTGATCTCGCTCTTTCTCCTTGCAGTAAAAATAAGCATAGCATTTGGCCTGGGCCCAGTGGAGCGGATTGCCCTCGGCGTCCAGGCTATCCAAGGTGCGGGTCGTCGACTTGATTTCATCGATGAGGACCTCTTCCTCTGATTCAAAGACTCCATCTGCCCGCCCCTCCAGATGAAAAGCGATGCCTTCTAAAAGGGTCGTATCCTCAAAAGGCACTTCCTTTCGGTATCCCTCGCCATAGGAGGCTTGAATCTGCTGATGCGCTTTAATGCCCTCCTGCATCCGGCGGGCCGAGCGGAAGCGTCCGTCAATATCGCCAGAGCGCATCACAAATTCAATCAGTTGTCTTACACCCATCCGGATCTGATCCATGGCCACCTCTTTTCTTCTATTATTATAACAAGCAAGTCCGCCAAATCGAGTTATGTTCCGATGAGAAAAAACCGCTTCTCCAAAAATATGCTCACATTTTTTTCTTAAACTGCTTATACTAGTGAGAGATGAAAATCAGGGGCCAATAGCGGCCGATAGAAATGGGAGGGCCTATGAATCGAAGAGTAACACTTTTCCTTCTTCTGTTCAGCTCCCTCCTGCTTGTCTCCTGTCAAAAAAAGCAAAAATACGAGTTGACCACACCGCCCAAGGAGCTGAGGGCCGCCATTCAAAAAAGGCAAAGTCAGGTAAAAGAACAAACCTTTGAAGAATTTCCCATCCGTGCCGTTGCTAATTATCGCTTGGCTCCTGGCCAGGTAGCCATTGACCAGGTGGGACGCCGGGGGGAGAGCCTGGTCACTTTTTCCATCACCTTCCAAGAGGACCGGGAGGTGTATCGAAAGCCCCTCTCGGAACAGGTGATTCGCCGGGCCCAGGCCATGCTGCTTCAATTTGGCCCCCGATTCGATTCGGATATTCAGGATGGGGAACGCTTCTTGCTGGGCTACTCTCAACCCAGCCAGTCGGTGGACCTGGAGGCACTCCTGATCCATGCGGGCCTGCTTGACCAAATGACGATCGTAGATCTTACCGACAATGGTGAAATTTTACTGGAAGGCGTCCTCCATCCGGGACGAACCCAGCCCGAGACCACTAGCCGAAAAAAGCCGACAAGAAGGTCCTCGACCAGCGCTGAAAGCGGGGAAAGCGACGGCTCTCTGCCGCCTCCTGCTTCTGCTTCCATGCCTTCCTCTCAAGGAAGGTCCCATCAGGAAGGCAGCCAGGGCTCACCTACGCTCCCGCCGCCCGAAAGCGCACCTGAAGAAGCGGAAGGAAGCTCGCCCCTGCTGGTCCCTTCGCAATCAGACGCCCCATAGCACAGCGCCTCTTCCCCTTATTAAAAAAACCGTTGAAGGCCAGGAAAATCCTCCCTTCAACGGTTTTTTATTCTTTTCCCTGTACTACCGGCGAGCGGCTCCAGGACTGATTCAACACCGTCCCTTATTGGGCCTCCAGGCCGTAGTAGTCGAGCTTTTCCTGAAGGGTCTGTTTACTTTGTAGGCCCACCAGACGCTCCACCGCCTTCCCTTCTTTAAACAAAATCAAGGTCGGGATCGAAAGCACCTGAAAGCGCATGGCGAGCTCCTTTTCCTCATCCACATTCACCTGGTAGATCGGATAGCCCGCCTGGGCCAATTCCTCCATGATGGGGCCCAGCATCTGACAGGGACCACACCAGTCGGCATAAAAATCGACCAGGCAAGCCTTTTTTCCCTGTTCTACCTCTTGTTCAAATATCGCTTGATTGATCTTCATTGCCATCTGCTCCTCCTTTTGGGGCCATTTCCTCTGCCCGCTTTGCTCTTTTGCCTTTCATTATAGCATGGAGTGAAGCTTCCCCAGGGTCCATCAGGTGCGCCCCCTGAAAGGCATAAAGGGCGATGGCGCAGGCCGTCGTTAAATTCAGGGAATCCACATGGGGGGATTGGGGAATGATTACGCTTTGTCCAAGCTTTGCCATGGCCGGATCCAAACCGGACCCTTCATTGCCAAAGACCAGGGACCAGGTAAAGGGCCCCTCCTGTACATCCTCCGCCTCCTGGGTCGATCCCGCTTGGCCCGGTATGGAGAGGAAGGGTAAGGGGCAAGCGCCCTCCTCCAGCATAAAAAGATAGAGGGCATGGGTCCCACCAAAAAGGGCATGGTAATGGGTCAAATGGTCCAGGTGCAGGTGGTGGATCCGAAAATAGGCCCCCATGGAGGCCCGCACGCTTTTGGGATGGTTGATGTCGCAGGATGGACCTACCGTCACCAGGTGATCCACCCCCATGGCAATCGCCGTCCGCATAATCGACCCGAGATTGCCCATATCAGAGACCTGATCAAGCACCAGATGGGGGACTTTTTGCCAATCCTCGGCCCGCTCCTCTTCTGCGCGCTCATCCGTTTTAAAAATGCCGATCACATAGGCATTGCCCTTGCTTTCCAACCGGCGAAGGAGGCGCTCATTCTCCCGCCAGGGAATCTGCTTTTGCTCCAGCAGCTGGATCAGCTTGTCTTTTTGAGTAAAATCCGGCGAAAATACCACTTCTATCACCCGATCCGCTGCCAGGCGGATGAGCTCAAAGGTCGGATAGGGTCCCAAGGTATAGGAATAGCCACAGCCCTTTTTATATTTTTTCCACTGCATCATGCACCTCATTTCAGGGCCATTTTATCACAGCTTCCGCCCAAAAATTTGACCAGTACTATATAATCATAGTAATTGATTTTTGGGCCGAACAACGAGGAGGCTTTATGTTCACACGTTCTGAGGAAAACTTGACCATGCTTTTTGACTTCTATGAGATGACCATGTCCAATGGCTATTTTGCCCATGGCATGCAGAATACCATCGGCTATTTTGATCTCTTTTACCGCAACAATCCGGACGAGGCGGGCTTTGCCATCTGCTGCGGCCTGGATACCATGATCGAATATATTCAAAATCTCCACTTTTCGGAGGAGGATTTGGCCTTTTTAAAGCAAAAAGGGATTTTTGAGGAAGCCTTTTTAGACTGGCTAAAGGATTTTCATTTTACAGGCGACATTTGGGCCGTCCCCGAAGGCTCCGTCGTTTTCCCGCGCGAGCCACTTGTGACCGTTCGCTCCAATATTGTTGAAGCCTCCCTCGTGGAGACCATGCTCCTGCTGACCATGAACCACCAAAGTCTGATCGCCAGCAAGGCCAGCCGCATTGTTCGGGCGGCCAAGGGCCGTGCGATTATGGAATTCGGCTCTCGGAGGGCGCAGGGCGCAGATGCGGCCAATTTAGGCGCCCGAGCCGCTTACATCGCCGGCTGTGTGGGGACGGCCGACACCCTCTCCGACCAGCGCTTTGGGGTGCCCGCCCTCGGCACCATGGCCCACTCCTGGGTCATGATGTTCCCTTCCGAGCTGGATGCATTTAAAGCTTACGCAGAGACCTATCCTGAAAACTGCCTGCTTTTAGTCGATACCTATGACACCCTGGCCTCCGGCGTCCCCAATGCCATTCGCACCTTTGATGAGGTTTTAAAACCCATGGGCAAGCGCCCCGCCGGCATCCGACTAGACAGCGGCGATATCGCCTATCTTTCCAAGCAAGCGCGGCGGATGCTGGATGAGGCGGGCTATCCCGATGCGTCCATCGTCGCCTCCAACGCACTGGATGAATACCGCATTTCCGATATTTTAGGACAAGGTGCAAAGCTCAATTCCTTCGGCGTGGGCGAGAACCTCATCACGTCCAAAACAGATCCCGTATTCGGAGGCGTCTACAAGCTGGTGGCCGTGGAAAACGCAGACGGGCAATTGATTCCTAAAATTAAAATTTCTGAAAATGTTGAAAAAATTACCACCCCCGGCTTTAAGCATTTTTACCGTTTTTATGACAAAAAAACAGGAAAGGCGCTTGCTGACTACATTGCGCTGGCCGATGAAAAGGTGCCCGACGGCCGTCCTTTTGAAATTTTCCACCCCACCTATACCTGGAAACGCATGCTCATGAGTGACTATGACCTGCGTCCTATGCAGGAAGAAATTTTCAAAAACGGGAGGCTGGTCTATGAGCAGCCCAGCCTGGATCAGATTCGGGACTACTGCCAAAAGGAAGTGCAAAGTCTTTGGGATGAATATCTCCGCTTCGATAACCCCCATATTTATAAAGTGGATTTATCAAAAGACCTGTGGGATCTCAAGCATCAGCTCATGATGGAGCGTCCCACTCTTTCCTAAAAAAAATTAAAAAAGGCCTTGACAAAAACCGTGGGGCTTTTTATACTCTACTTGTACTATTCGTCTAGTACACTAATACAATAATACAAAAAGCCTGCCCCATCGCATCCATTTTGTATAGAAAGGAGCTGTCATGACGAATGAGTTTTCCTCTTCCCGCCCCATTTACCTTCAGCTAATTGATAAATTTCTTTTAGCGATCGTTCGCGGTCAATGGGCCCCAGGCGAAAAGATGCCGAGCGTTCGCCAGCTTGCCCTGGACTTTGGGGTCAATCCCAATACGATCCAAAAAAGCCTGGCGGAGCTGGAGCAAATGGGCTATGCACGATCCGAGCGCACGGTGGGCCGCTACATTACCGACGATGAGGAAAAGATTCAAGCCTTGAAAAAGGAGCTTGCCCTGAAGGAAATCGACCGATTTGTCGATCAAATGCAAACTCTCTCCCTCGACTGCGAGAAAGCCTGTCAGTTGGTGGAACGTCGCTGGAAGGAAAGGCCCAAAACAGAAAGGAAGGTGCCAGACCATGTCATTAATTGAACTCAAGAATTTAAAACGAAATTATCGATCCTTTCCAGCCCTGCGCGGTCTGGATCTGTCCCTGGAGGCCGGCCATATCGTCGGTTTGATGGGCCCCAACGGTTCCGGTAAAACGACCCTGCTCCGTATCCTGGGTGCCTTTGATATGTCCTATAGCGGAGAAGTCCTGATCAATGGCAAAAAACCTGGCCTGGAAAGTCGTGCGATCACCTCCTACCTACCGGATCGACCCTCCTTTCCTGAGCACAACACTCCCATACAATTAATCCGGCTCTACCAACGCTTTTTCTCCGATTTTAATGATCAGAAGGCACGAAAAATGTTGGAATCCCTCGATTTGGACCTTGCCCAACCCTTATCCGAAATGTCTAAGGGGATGAAGGAAAAGGTACAGGTCGTGATGACCATGTCACGCGATGCGAAGATCTATTTGTTGGATGAGCCCATCTCCGGAGTGGATCCCGCGGCCCGCCAAGTGATCCTGAAGCTCATTTTGGAAAACTATAATCCCGATTCCCTGCTCATCCTCTCCACCCACCAGATTCACGATATCGAAGCCGTCATTGATGATGTGATCTTTCTGAAGTGGGGAGAAATTACACTCTTTGATAACGCGGACGCCGTGCGCGAACGCGAGCATAAGTCCATTAACGAACTTTTTGAGGAGGTCTTTCAATGATTGGCAAGCTTTACAAGCAAATGATGAAGGATAGCGCCAAAACGATCTTTTCAATCATATTAATTTCCTTCCTGGCGCTCACCGCCCCCACGCTCCTTCAAATGTTCAATATGTATGGTCCCATGAATCAGCTGGCCTATGTGCTCTATATCGTTTTTTTGGTCGGCTCCCATATCGCCATCTTTCTGATCATTATCTACCGGGACTATCAAAATATGTTTGCAGATCGCGCCTACTTTTACCGGTCCATACCAGCCAGCGGTCGCTCCTTCACCGCTGCCAGAACCCTCTACTACATCAGCTACCATTTTATCGCCGTGGTCTCAGTGATCCTCCAGCTCCTGCTCCTGGGTCTGATGACCTACTGGACGCTGGCTCGAGAAGGAAACTTCCCTGCACTTTCGGAAGTTATTGGACAAATATGGACCGCTATAAAGCCCTATATTTTCAACGAACAGTTCCCCCGCTTGGTCCTAGCCATCTTAACGGGAACGCTGCTCACCTGCGTTTCCCTTCCGATGATCGTAAGCTTGGGTACTCAGGAACGTTTGAACCGCTATGGGATCGGTGGTCCCATCATTGTCGGTGTGATCTTCTCTTTCATAAACTCCATCATCAATTTCCTGATCGAACTGCAATCCGGCAGCCTGGAAGCAGTCAATACCGTAGCTGAGATCGGAACAACCTCGATGGAAAATGGCGGTCCGGATACCTTTATCGCCTCCATCGACCGTATGCCTACCTGGATGATTTTAATTGAACTGCTTCTGATCCTTGTCTGCTGGGGCATTACCACCTATTCCACCGACCATAAAATTGCTCTTCGCTAGTCGATCCCCCAATAGCCTCAGAATTAATAAAAAAGAAGCGCACCGCCTTTACAGCAATGCGCTTCTTTTTTTGCTTATTGTTGTTTTAAAGTGCCTGGAAGGCAGTCACAATGCCCATCTGATAGGCATCCTCTTCTGAGCAACCACGAGAAAGGTCGTTCACAGGTCTGGCCATGCCCTGCAGGATCGGACCCAGCGCCGTATAATTGCCCAAACGTTGCGCCACCTTGTAGGAAATATTGCCCGCCTGCAGATCCGGGAAGATAAAGACGGTGGCCTGTCCCGCCACATCACTGCCCGGCGCCTTACGCGCTGCTACGACGGGATCAATCGCCGCATCAAACTGAAGCTCCCCATCAATCATCAGCTGAGGATATCGCTCCTTGGCAATGCGAGTCGCATTGGCCATCTTTTCCTGCTCCGGTGAGGAAGCGGATCCCTTCGTCGAGAAGGAAAGAAGAGCCGCACGAGGATCAATGCCAAAGCTGCGTGCGGTCCGGCAGGTTTCGGCCGCAATATCGGCAATCTCTTCCGCCTTCGGATTAAAATTAACCGCACTATCCGCAAAAATATAGCGACGGGTATCATCCGGCGAAATCATCACAAAGCAGCCCGAAACCATCTTCGATTCCGGTCCCATCTTGATAATCTGCAAACCTGGTAAAATGGTTTGGGCGGTCGTGCCCACAGCGCCTGAAACCAGTCCGTCTGCCCGATCCATATAGACGAGCATGGTCCCAAAATAGTTTCGATCCTTGAGCTTTTCTCTTGCCTGCTCTTCCGTCGCCTTTCCCTTGCGCCGTTCCACGAAGCGCGCCACCATGGCCTCAAAATCATCGTAATGAGCCGGATCAATGATCTGAAGGTCTCCCAAATCCAATTCAAATTCTTTTGCCAGCACCCGAATCTCTTTCGGATTGCCCAGAAGAATCGGAACGATCAAGCCATCCTTCGAATGACGAACCGCCGCCTTCAAAATTCTTTCATCATTGCCTTCCGGATAGACAATCCGTATCTTTTTTCCTTTAATAGCCTGTGCCATTTCATCAATCAGTCCCATGATTCCTCCTTTTTCTCCTTTGGAAAAAACCTCTTTATTCCCTCTCCTTGCGCGCCGGTTTCGCTAGCGCCACCGGGAATCCCTCCATCTTATTCTACCCACTTCCTAGAAAAAACTTCCCTGGGGCCTTCCTACTGTTGCAGAGCCAGCGCCAAGGCCTTTTCCTCTTCTGGCGATAAGGCCTTGGAAGCTCCCCCATTTCGAATTTCCTTGGCGAACGTGTTCGAGCTATGCCGCGCGTAAATGGTCGTAAGCATCACGCCATTTCGGTGCATATCCAACATACAGAGAGAATAGGAAAGCTCCCCCGTTAGATCTTCGAAGGCATCGTATCGAACCAGTGCCACCTTTTGAATTGCTAAATATAACTGATCCTTCAAAAGGCCTGTTTCTCGACGAAGATTTTCAGCGCTATCCTCGCCCAATTTCGTCAATTTTTGATTGAGCTGGTTTTGCATGGTCTCCTGGCGGCGGTTCAGCTCCTCCGTTACCTCCTGTAAGGCCTGCTTGGTGGAGCCTTCCAGCTGATTCATCTGCTGGCTAATCCGTCCATCCAGCTTCTGCAGGCTGTCCGAAGCCTGGGCGTGATAATACTTAAGCTGTTCCTTTGAATAAGCGGAAAGCTCCTCAATCCGATTGGTCTGGTCCTCCACGGCCTTGCGATTTTCCTTATCCACTTGATCCATCTGGGCAAAAACCACCTCATCCAGCCGCTTCATGTTGGACATCATTTGGGCGCTGGTTTGATCGAGCTGGCCCAGGACCTGCTTCGATACCCGCTGAAATTTTTCATCAATCGCCGCCGTCTGATCCGTATCGGTCTTTTGAATCCAAGCTTCAATTCGGTTCATCTTATCATGAGCTTCCAAATTCTGACTTTTGAATTGCTCCAGCTCGCTCCCAAATTGGACCAGAAGCTCTTCAATAGAGACTTCTCCTCGTCCCCGCAATAAATAATCATACCGCTTGCGCAGCCGGTTCAGCCGTTTATTGGTATTCGATGCAATGGAGACGGACATGATGGTCGCAATCACGGCAACCACCAGGACCAAAATCTCAAAAATAGGCATCAGTCCCTCCCTCCAAGCAGAAGATCACTCAGTTGATTCAGATCGTCCGTGGAATAGCAGGTGAGCTGGATTTCCCAGCCCTTTCTCCTCTTTTGAATCTGTACCTCACGTCCCAGCGCCTGTCCTAAATTCTCTTCTAATCCGCTGATATACAAATCCTTTTGGCGCACCCGCTTCTGCTTCTGCTCTTGTCGGTTCACATTGGTTCTGCCTTCAATGAACAAACGTCTGAGCTTGGCTCTTTTTCTCAAGTCCTTCTCTGCCAAAAGGGTCCGAGCTTGCGACGAGGTTAAAGTGCCCTCTCTTAGCGCAACCAGGCTGTCTTCATCAAGCTGCAGGAGCCGGGTGGCATTGGCCACATAGGCTCTGGATTTGCCCAAGGCTTCCGCTAAATTTTGCTGGGTCAATGCATAGGCCTGCATAATTTCACGGTAGGCTTGTGCTTCTTCAAAGGGGTTCAGATCTTCTCGTTGCACATTTTCGACTACGGACAACAAGGCGCTTTCTTCTACGCCCTCCTCCCGAACAATCACCGGTAGCTGGTCCAATCCTGCCATTTTAGAAGCCCGGAAGCGTCGCTCGCCGGCTACAATTTCATAGGGCGGGCGTCCTGGCATGGTATTTTTTTTCACCAACAGTGGCTGTAAAATCCCATATTTTCGGATGGATTCCGCCAGCTCCTCCAAACCAGCCTGATCAAATTCCTTTCGCGGCTGGTCTGGATTCGCATCCATTTGGTCAATCGGCAGGATCAAGCCAAAATGTCGCTCTGCTTCCTGGTTGGAAGCGGCTTCATCATCTTCCCGTTTTTTTTCATCTTCTGTCGCTTCCTGCTGATCCTTCCGCGTGTTCGTCACTTCCTTTTCTTGCTTTTTCTTTGTAGGCTTCCTTCGGCTGGCCCTTTTGGTTGTTTTTGGCTGCGCCGTCTCCTCTTCATTTACCTTTTTTTCTTCAAGCTTAGCTTCCTGCTCCGTGTTCTCCTGGCTCAGGCCGGGAATTAACGCTCCCAGACCTCGTCCCAAACCTTTTTTTCGAGTCATATTTCCTCCATCCCTATAATCACCAATGAGATCGATACTTCCTGCGACGGATCAATTCCCCGCGATCGGATTGTTATTATTTATTACGTTTCTTAAACTCCTTCGCCAGATTAATATAAGCTTTAGCGCCCTTGGAGCTTTTATCATATTGAATAACTGACTCTCCATAGGAGGGTGCCTCTGCTACTCGAATATTGCGAGGAATGATCGTTTGAAAAACCTTATCGCCAAAGTAACGGTTCACCTCATCCATCACGTCCTGAGAAAGGTTGGTGCGTTGATCCACCATCTGTAGGACCACACCCCCAATAGCCAAATCAGGATTCACCTGAGAACGAATTAAGTCAATGGTGGAAACCAACTGGCTGACTCCTTCAAGGGCATAGTATTCCGCCTGGATCGGGATTAAAACCGACTGAGAAGCTGCCAAAGCGTTTAACGATAGCAGGCCCAAAGACGGCGGACAGTCTATAAAAATGAAATCATATTCTGGTTCTATTGCTTCGATCACATGCTTCAGCCGTGCATACGGTTCCTCCATAGAGAGCGCCTCGATTTCAAAGCCTGTCAAGGCAGGCGTAGAAGCTATCAAATCCAGATGCTTCGCCACGATCTCATGAATCGCCTCTTTTACCGGATTTTCATCAACCAAAAGCGCATAGATGTCCGTCTCAATCTGATCCTTATGAATGCCAAAACCCGAACTCGTATTGCCCTGAGGATCCAGGTCGATCACTAAAATTTTTTTCTTGAAAATTCCGGTCATGGCCAAGGCGGCAGAAAGATTTATGACCGTCGTCGTCTTTCCAACGCCTCCCTTTTGATTATAAACACTAATAACCTTTGCCATAGTCCTCCTCTTTCAACCGCATGAGTGCGTGATCCACTGCAAAGTTAACGGCCTGATCGCGATTACGTGCTCTGTTATTATCCCAATGATACTCATAAATTTCTTCTTCATCTCCATAGAGAAGACCGATGAAAATATGACCCACATCCGCTCCTTCTGGGCCCGCATACCCGGTAGTAGCCAAGCACAGGTCGGCTCCCGTTTGTTTGCGCAAGCCCCTAATCATAGCCTGGCAGACTTCTCGAGAAACCGCTGTTTTCTCCTTAAGAAGCGATCGATCCACCCCTATGGTCCTGGCTTTTGCTTCATCGGAATAAACAATAAAGCCTTGATGAAAGACGGCTGATGCGCCAGGAACATTTACAATCCGGGCCGCAAGCAATCCGCCGGTAAGGCTTTCCGCCGTAGCAATGGTTTTATGCTGTTCTTCTAGTGCGTTTACCAGGCAAACTTCCTTTTTCTTGCCCGAGCTGGTAAGCATTTTCGCACCAAAACGGGAGCGAAGCGTGGCCTCTCCCTGGTCTAAAATCGCATCCGCCTTCTCCTGATCCGGTTCCTGGGTGGTGATGCGGATGAGCACGCCATCCTCCTTAGCATAAGTTGCATAAGAAGGTTCCATAGAGGATTCCGCTAAATCTCGAATCGTATCGAATATCTTGGCTTCCCCTAAAAGTCCTATCTGCACTTCCCTGGAACGAATGGTCGTGCCAGATTTTTCCTGTAGTAGAGGCAAGAGATCTAACGCTACCACCCCCTTTAACTCTGAAGGAGGGCCTGGGAGGACTACAATGACCTTTTCTTGCCCCTCATATTGAATTGGCATCCAGGCACCCGGTGATAAACCCACAGGATTTCGTAGTATGATTGCATCAACAGGAAAAGTATAGATATCTTTTGTATGCGCCATCAGGGCTGGGTCGTTATGAAAATGAACCTCGTGAATTTTCTTTGTGGCAGCGTCCTCCAAGCGTTCCGATGAGGAAAACTCCATCGCTATCCTTTTGGTAATGTCGTCCGCTGTGGATCCCAGGCCACCCGACAATAGAACTAAGTCCGACCTGGATAAGGCGAGCGCAATCTCGTCCCGTAAACGCTGATCATTGTCACCAACAACAGAGGTGTGATAAATATCAAATCCAAGTCCCGCACATAACTTGGAGAGATATTGCACATCCGTATTGAGAATATCCCCAAGAAGTAGCTCTGTGCCTACTGAAATAATCTCCGCAATCACGTTTCCCTCCTTATGTTTCATATGAAACATTCTAATGATAATTATAGCATGGGAAATGAATCGTGCTGTCTCAACTTTGTTTCATAATTCATAGAGCCTAAATGTTTCATATGAAACATTTTCTCCTTGAGGTATTCCAAGCGCAGTAATAAAGGGGTTCCTGTAGTGACGTAAAAATATATGGTTTGTTTTCAATGACAGTCATCAAAAAAAATATCCAAATGTTTCATATGAAACATTTGGATATTGAACTTTAAGAAATGGTAAAGAACGAAATGTTTCATATGAAACATTTTTTATTTACCCGCCTCCCTGCGGTAGTCCTCCATAATTGCATGCAGGATCTCAGAGGAGGTGGGTGGCGTATAGGAAATCGCGTTCGCTCCTGCTTCAATCGTTTGTTTGATATGCACTTCCTTATGGCCACCTGTTGCAATGATCGGAAATTTTTCTCCCACTTTGCTTCGAATCAAAGAAACAAGCCGTACCGTATCCTTTCCGGCAGAGATGTTTAAGATTTGTGCTCCTGCTTTAATTTTCCCCATATAGTCATCTCTTTCAGAAACAACTGTTGCAATAAGGGGAATATCGATATGATTTGTAATAAGTTGAATGTCCTTATTCGAAATCGGTGCATTTACCACAACACCATAAGCGCCAAGAATTTCCGCGTGAAAGCCGAGCATAGCAGAACGGAGTCCACTTGTCGTTCCACCGCCGATTCCACAAAAAACGGGTACAGAGGCCGATTGGACCGTTGCTTGCATAATGGTGGCCTCAGGGGTGAAGGGATATACAGCCAGAACCGCCCCTGCGTTGTTATTTCGAATAATTGCCACATCGGTTGTAAAAAGAAAGGACTTGATGCGTTTTTCTCGTATCATGATGCCAGATGCACGGTAAATGATTTCAGGAACCAGCACATATCGATGGCGCAGCTGGTTGACCACGCCTGGCACATACTTATTATTCTTGACATCTTGTCGATCCCGTTCCTGATAGATGGACGCTCGATCTAATTCGTAATCCTCCACGATAGCTTCGAAATTATCGCTCATTTGAATACGATTCGGTTTTTCCATACTATAGTCTCCTTTGTCGTATGAGCCTGCTCATGACGGAAAATCTGAATAACAAGGCTAAATGCCTTTTTATAAAGGCTTTTTCCTAGGCTTCGCCTGACCGCGCGGATAGCAGGCGGGGGTAGAGGCAACCTTTTTTATCTCCATATTCACCCTTTGGTAGCTTGCTTCTGTCCAGGAAAATTCATCGATTTGTTTTAGTTCGCCTCCTAAGAGGCGGAGGGCTTCCCGTGAATCCTCCAGCTCGGATAGGCCGCCGGGGCCTTTCATGGCAATAAATCGACCGCCGATTTTAGACCAGGGAGAGGCCACGCTTCGCTCCCGTTTTGGTGCGAAAATGCTTACCAGCTCGGGCAAGAAAAAGGAAGTTTGCCTGGT
>CABTYV010000031.1 GCA_902489145.1 uncultured Tissierellia bacterium
AAGGTCTGCAACACCTCTACCCCCGGTTCGAATCCGGGCTTCGCCTTTTGGAAGTCGTGTCTTAGGATACGGCTTTTTTCTTTATTTGGCGGCTTACTGTTAAAAAGCAACGCTTCTGAGAAGGTCAGGGCGTAGGAGCATTCTTTCCTCCGGGGAAGGCCCTGTCCCAAGGTCTTAAATTTGTTATAATAGGGAGCAGGTTGACTAGTTTTAAAGAGTAGGAGTGTGATATGGAATTGATACAGCCCAGCATTCTTTCCGGTTTTATGGAATTAAGCCCGGAGGATCAGGTGCTTTTTAATCAGATGAAAGCGATCGTTGAGAAGCATTTCCAGGCATACGGCTTCTGGCCGCTCGATACACCGGCGATAGAAAAAACAGAGGTCTTGTTCTCCAAGGGTGGGGGTGAGACAGCCAAGCAGGTCTACCGGATTGAGCGGTCGGATCATTCCGCTGATCAGGCCCTCCGCTTCGACCTTACGGTCCCGCTCGCGCGCTATGTGGCCCAGCACAGCCAGGAGCTGTCTTTTCCCTTCCGCCGCTATCAGATTGCCAAGGTCTGGCGGGGAGAGCGGAGTCAAAAGGGCCGCTATCGGGAGTTCTATCAGGCCGATATTGATATTATCGGTCGGGATCAGTTAGCCCTACTCAATGATGCGGAGATTCCCTCGGTCATTGATCACATTTTCCAGGATTTGGGCCTGGAGGGACTGGTTTTTCATATCAATCACCGTGCCCTGCTCAATGGTTTTTTTCAGATGATCGGGGTGAAGGACCTGGAGGAAACCCTGCGTGCCATCGATAAATTATCAAAAATAGGTGAAGCGGGCGTGGGGGACATCCTTCGGGAGACCGGCTTATCGGAGGAAGGCATCACCCGCATTTTCGATTTTATCGCATCCTGCCCAAGCAACGAGGAAACACTAAATAAGCTTCATCGCTTGGAAGCAGAAAAGGAAACAAACGAAGCCTACCGGCAGGGGCTGAGCGATTTGACCCGGGTCTATGAAGCCATGCAGCAATTCGGCATTGATCCAGAAAGGATCCGGATTGACCTGTCGATCACGCGCGGTTTGGATTATTATACAGGTATGGTTTATGAAACCTTTATACAAGGCCATGAGTCCATCGGATCGGTCTGTTCGGGCGGGCGCTATGATGATCTGGCGTCCAACTTTAGCAAGGAAAAATTTCCCGGGATTGGGATTTCGATCGGTCTGACGCGTCTTTTTTACCAGCTTCAGGCAGCAGACCTGATCAGCTGGGGGCAGGGGGATTATTTGAAAGCCCTGGTGATCCCTATGAGCGAGGAGGAGGAGCCGGTCGCTATCAAGGTGGTCAATCAGCTACGAAAGGTGGGACTTTCCAGCCAGCTTTACAGCGAAAGCGGGAAAATGAAAAAGAAATTTTCCTATGCGGACCGGATCCAGGCGGCTTTTGTGGTGATTATTGGCGGCGAGGAGCGAGCAGCAGGCTTGGTTTCATTGAAGAATCTAAAAACGGGTGACCAGGAGCGCCTGTCATTGGACGAGGCGATCGAACGGATCAGACAAGCTTCATCAAAAGAAGAGCTCATCGAAAAACAAGCAGAGTAAGGAGTGCATCATGAATGTAGTAACCAAGGATGGAAAAAATCTTACGCTAGGTGCGGGGGCCAATCTCTATGAGGCGGCCGAGGCAATTTCAGAAGCGTTCGCGCGAAAGGCGCTGGCGGGACGAATCAACGGGCAATTAGCCGATTTACGAACGGAGCTCCACGAGGGAGACCGGATTGAAATTGCGGATTTCGATGAGGAAGACGGGAAGAAGGCTTTTCACCATACCACGGCTCATATTTTAGCCCAGGCCGTGCAGCGGCTCTATCCTCAGGCCCAGTTTGCGATCGGGCCGGCGATTGAAAACGGCTTTTATTATGACATTGATTTTGGGGAAGAGGAAATTGGCGAAGAGGATCTGCCCCGGATTGAAAAGGAAATGGCCAAGGTGGTCCAGGAAAAGCTGGACATCGAGCGTTTTACGATGGAGCGCTCGGAGGCAATGGCCTATTGGCAGGAGCAAAATCAGCCCTACAAATTGGAGCTGGTGAAGGATCTGCCCGAAGATGCGGTCGTTTCTTTTTACCGCCAGGGGGATTTTACGGATCTCTGCGCGGGTCCTCACTTGTTCAATACGGGTTCCGTGAAAGCCCTGAAATTAACCTCCCTAGCAGGTGCCTATTGGAGGGGGGATGAGCACAACAAGATGCTGACCCGAATTTATGGCGTCTCCTTCCCCAAGAAAAAGCTGCTGGATGAGTATCTGACTCGGCTGGAGGAAGCCAAAAAACGGGATCACCGGAAAATCGGCAAAGAAATGGAGCTTTTTGCTCTGATGGAGGAAGGCCCAGGCTTTCCCTTCTTCCTGCCCAATGGGATGGCGATTAAAAATGCCCTGATTACGTATTGGCGTGAAATGCATAAAAAGGCCGGCTATTTGGAAATTGCGACGCCGCAAATCCTCAACCGCAAGCTGTGGGAGACCTCTGGCCACTGGGACCACTACCGGGAAAACATGTATACGACGAAGATTGATGGGGAAGATTATGCCATTAAGCCCATGAATTGTCCGGGCGCGATGCTGGTCTACCAGTCAAAGCCTCGCTCCTATAAGGACTTGCCCTTGCGCCTGGCGGAGCTGGGCAATGTCCATCGCCATGAGCTCTCCGGCGCTCTGCACGGGCTTTTCCGGGTGCGCAATTTCACCCAGGATGATGCGCATATCTTCCTGGCCCTGGACATGATTGAAGCGGAGGTTCGATCAATCATCGAGTTAATTGATGGCTTCTATCAGAAGATGGGCTTCCGCTATCATATTGAGCTATCTACGCGGCCGGAGGATTCAATGGGGACTGATGAAGAGTGGGAGGAGGCGACCAAAGCCCTCCAGCAGGCCTTGGAGCATATTGGAATGCCTTATACGGTCAATGAAGGGGATGGCGCCTTCTATGGGCCGAAAATTGATTTCCACCTGGAGGATACCCTGGGCAGAACCTGGCAGTGCGGAACCATCCAGCTGGATTTCCAGCTGCCGCAGCGTTTCCATGCCGAATATGTGGGCGCAGACGGGGAAAAGCACCAGCCCGTTTTGATCCATCGGGTGGTCTTCGGCTCCGTAGAGCGCTTTATCGGCATTCTCATTGAGCAGTTCGCCGGGAATTTCCCCCTCTGGCTGGCCCCAGTTCAGGTGGCGCTGATTCCGGTTCATAACGAAGCGCATGGGACCTATGCCCAAAAGATGAAGGAGGAGCTGGAAGCCATCGGAGCTCGTGTTCAAGTGGATCTTCGAGAGGAGACCCTCGGCAAGAAGATTCGCGATGCCCAGACAGCGAAAACCAGCTTACAGATTGTGGTGGGGGATCAGGAGCTGCAAAACGGGACCGTTTCCCTTCGAAAGCATGGGGAGAAGGACAGCAAGACCCTATCCTTTGAAGCCTTCAAGGACTGGCTGAAGGAGCAGATTACCCAGCGAATCTAAGACCTTGAAGGGGCGTGTACGATGAAGATTTTACTCTATGCCAGGGACTACGAAACGGTCAAGCAATCCGGGGTGGGCAAGGCGATCGATCATCAGAAAAAGGCCCTGAGCCGGGTCGGCTGCGATTTTACCACCGACGAGGCGGAGGACTTCGACCTGGTTCATATCAATACGGTTTTTCCTGACTCTGTGCGATTTGCCCGAAAAGCCCACCGGATGGGCAAAAAAGTGGTCTACCATGCCCACTCCACCAAGGAGGATTTTAAAAACTCCTTTATTTTCAGCAATCAGCTGGCCCCGCTATTTAAACGGTGGCTGATCCATTGTTATAAGCAGGGTGATGTGGTTCTAACCCCTACGACCTATTCCAGGGGGATCCTATCGACCTACGGATTGGACCGCCCCATTAAAGTGGTCTCCAACGGGATTGATCTTTCCTTTTGGCGGGCAAGAGGGGGAGAGCGGAGCGCATTTTACAAGCGCTATGCGCTTGATCCCAGCAAAAAGTCGATCCTATCCGTGGGCCTGCCGATCAAGCGTAAGGGCATGGATGATTTCATCGCGCTGGCTCAAAGGATGCCCCAGTACGAATTTGTCTGGTTTGGCAAGCTGGATCGCGCCCTGATGAGCCCGGAAATCAAGCGGATGCTGGAAGAGAAGACGCCAAACCTTCATTGTCCAGGGTATATTTCAAGTGACCTCCTTCGGGAAGCCTACTGTGGAGCCGACCTTTATACCTTTTTAACCAGAGAAGAGACGGAAGGGATCGTCCTTTTGGAGGCCCTGGCTTGCAGAAGTCCGATTTTAGTGCGGGATATTCCTATTTTTGAGGAGGACTATCAAGCAGGGGTCCAGCTTTACAAGGGGCGTAGTGTGGACGACTTTGAAGAAAAAATCAAAGCGATCCTGGAGGGGCGAGCGCCAAGCTTGACAGAAGCAGGTTACCAGGTAGCGGCGTCCAAGTCGATCGAAGAGACGGGTCACAGGCTGGTTCAAATTTATGAGGCCCTATTGAAAAAAAACGAATCAGGAAGGTCCTAAAAAAGAAGTCCCGGCGTTCGGCCGGGACTTCTTTTTGATCGATTGAGATGAACCTTTATTTTACTTGATCCACCAAGGCCTTGAAATCGTCCGGTTGATGGATGGCCATTTCAGAGAGCACCTTGCGGTTGATCTGAATGTTGTTCTTTTTCAGCCCGCTCATAAAGCGTGAATAGTTGATCCCATTGCTGCGGCAAGCGGCATTGATACGGGCAATCCAGAGCTGACGGAACTGACGCTTGCGCTGCTTGCGGCCCACATAGGAATACTGCATGGACTTGATGACGGCCTGCTTGGCCGTGCGGAACAAGCTGTGTTTGGAACCGAAATACCCCTTTGCCTGACGCAGGATATTTTTATGATTTTTCTTGGCGTTGACGCCACCTTTTACTCTAGCCATTTCCTACCTCCATCCTAACGGGGCAACATATTGTCGATACGCTTCATATCGGACTTTGAAACCAGTTTGCCCTTGCGCAGCTTCCGAATCGTCTTTTGGGGGAAGTGCGCCGTGATATGATTCATGCCGGACGACCAACGTTTGAGATTGCCGGAACCGGTTCTCTTAAAACGCTTGGCGCTGGCTCTGTGGGTCTTGAATTTGATCTTTTTTGCTTTTGCCATCATTCACTCCTTACTTATTTTCTGTGTTAGGCTCCAGGAACATCACCATGTTGCGGCCTTCCATGACCGGCTTTTTCTCGACCACGCCGCTCTCACCGATGAGGCTTACGAGTTGATCCAGGACCTCGTTGCCCTGATCCTTATGGCCTAGCTCGCGACCACGGAAACGAACGCTCACCTTAACGGCATTGCCCTCCTCCAAAAAAATCCGGACCTTGTTGGCCTTGGTTTCCAGGTCATGATCATCAATCCGAGGGGAGAGACGCATCTCTTTTGTTTCCTTGGTTTTTTGATTTTTCTTTTGTTCTTTGGCTTTTTTGATCGTTTCGTAACGGTACTTGCCATAGTCCATGAGCTTCGCAACCGGTGGTTTCGCAGAAGGCGACAGGAGGACCAGGTCCAAATGGGCTTCCTCTGCCCGCCGATTGGCTTCCTCTATCGGAATGATCCCCACCTGGTCCCCCTCGTCATTGATCAGGCGAACCTCGCTGGCGCGGATCTGCTCATTGATGATTAATTCCTTAATAATGCAACCTCCTAGCAATAAAAAATAGCGGACAAAAGTCCACTATCCGTTTTACCAGATCAAGAATAACCGAACAACGAGTACGTCGTCGGTGAGAGTGGACCTCTGCTTCAACAGTGTCATTATAGAGGGACGAGCGATTTCTGTCAAGAAGACGGGCCTTTTTCGGCCATTTTTTTGAGCATTGAATGAGAATTATATTATAATGGGGCAAGATTGGAGTGGAAAATGGGAAAAAAATCATTATTAAAAAGAATTGAAAAGAGTCCGCCCCGCTTTTTGCTATTGGCTTATTTGATCGTTATTGTCATTGGCACCCTGCTCTTATTATTACCGATTTCCCGACAGGAAGGAATCGGGGCCTCCTTCGTGGATGCCTTATTCGTATCGACCTCCGCGACCTGTGTGACCGGGCTTACACCAGTCGTTACGGCGACGAACTGGACGCTCTTTGGCAAGGTTGTGATTCTCATCCTGATTCAGCTGGGCGGGCTGGGGATTATGACAGCGGTTGGCGGTCTGGCCGTGATCTCCGGGCAGCGGATTGGCCTGGGCCAAAGATTGCTTTTTATGAATGAAAAAAATGAGGACACTTTAACAGGGATCATCAGATTGCTGCGTTTTATCGTCCGATCCACTTTTTTGATCGAGGGGATTGGGGCGATTCTTTTGTTGATTTCGCTTCAGCCGCGCTATGGCTGGCTAAAGGGCCTGGGCTATTCGATCTTTCTTTCGGTCTCGTCCTTTTGCAATGCCGGCTTCGATCCGCTCGGGCCGGATTCGCTGCTTCCCTTCCAGCATCAGGCCCTGGTGCTTTTGCCGGTAGCAGGTTTGATCATCATTGCGGGCCTGGGCTATGTGGTCTATCTTGACTTCATCCAGCGAAAGCATCGCAAAAGCCTGCAAACCCGGGTGGTGGTCTGGATAACAGCAGGCCTGCTTTTGGCGGGGACCCTGATCACCCTGCTGCTGGAAGCTCACAATCCCTTAACCTTAGGTCCTATGAGCCTTCCAGATAAGCTGGTCAATGCTTTTTTCCATTCCACGTCCTTGCGGACGGCTGGATTTTTCACCTTTCCTCAGGAGGCAATGCGACCTGCGACCGCCCTTTTTTCGAGTCTGCTCATGTTTATCGGTGGGTCTCCCGGTGGGACAGCGGGCGGACTGAAGACGACGACCATGGTAGTCTTGGTAATCGGCGTGATTCGTCAAATTCGCCATACCGATGAGGTGCCCATTTTTCACCGCAATATTACGCGCAATAATTTTCGCCAGGCAACTCTTTTATTGCTGGTCTCCTTTTTTTGGATATTCACCGTCACCTTTTTCCTTCAATGGCTGGAGGAGGGCCAGCACTTCTTAGATCTGTTTTTTGAGACCATGTCCGCTTATGGTACGGTCGGTTTAACGCGGAATCTGACGGCAGACCTGCATAGCGTATCAAAGGTGCTGATTTCTATCACCATGCTATTTGGAAAAATTGGCCCTGTAACCATGCTGGCGGCGATCATGCAGCCCGCTAAATTTCAACGCTACCATCTGGCCGAAGAGTCCATGATGATTGGATAGGAGCAGTAAATGAAAATTCCTCAAAATATGAATACCTTCGCAGTACTGGGCCTGGGCCGATTTGGGAAAAATCTGGCGATGACCCTGGCTGCAGAGGGCAAGGATGTGTTGGTGATTGATCAAGACCGTGATAAGGTCAATGAATTGGCTGATATCGTCACCTATGCCGTTCAGGCAGACGTCGGTCAGGAGGGGGCTTTAGAGGACGTGGGCCTGTCCAACGTCGATTGCGTCATCATCTCCCTGACCGAAAACTTTGAAGCGGAGCTTCTGGCCTTGGCCTATTGTCGGGACCTCAAGGTGCCTTATATTCTGGCGAAGGCGCGGACGGAGCGCCATGCTCGGATCCTTTTTCGGGTGGGTGCCGACCAAATCGTTTTGCCTGAAAAAGAAGCGGGTCTTAGGCTGGCGCACCGCCTCTGCGGTGGGACAATCTTTGACCGACTCCATGACTCTGATGAATATGATGTGGCCGAGCTTATGGTTCCGGGCGCTTGGGTCGGGAAAAACCTGGCCGATTCCAAAATTCGAGGCGATTATCATTTGTCGGTCATCGCGGTGCAGAAAAAAGACGAGATGATTTTCAATCCGGACTTCTCCTACCAGATGGAGCGTGGAGATCGCCTTTATCTGTTGGGACGACAGGAGAATTTACTGGAAGTAGAAAAAATTGCAGACAAGGAGTCTTAGTCCATGGAAGTGATGCTATCCGCTCAGAATCCTCATTTTCGAAGATGGATGAAGCTGACCGGATCCCATGGTCGAAAAAAAGAAGGTGCCTATTTGGTAGAAAGCCATAAATTGGTGGTGGAAGCCTTGCTGTCCGGCGCCCCCTTAGAAGCCCTGTTATGGAATCGCAGCCAGCAAAAAGAGCTAGAAGGGGCCTTTTGGGCCCTGCTCGAGGCTCGAGCTGGCGCCTTCCCATCCGGTGCAGGGGACCGGGCAAGGGAGATTCGGGCTAAAAGCCTGCTGCTCGCACCCGGCCTCTTTCAAAAGCTTTCCCTGATGACTCACAGCGATGGTTTGATTGCGGTCTGTTCAGGCACCCTAGATCAAGAAGTAAAAGACCCGCTAGGTCCTTGTTTGATTTTAGACCGCATCCAGGACCCCGGGAATTTAGGCGCGCTTTTTCGTAGTGCGGAAGCCTTTGGCTATGACACGATTTTTTTGATCGATTGCTGTGATCCCTGCAATCCAAAGGCGCTTCGAGCCGCTATGGGTGCGAGTTTTCGGTTACACCTGGTGGCGCTCAGCGAGGAGGACTGGCTCGCCTATCAAGGGAAAAGGCGCCTGACGCTTTACGGGGCGGATATGGTGGGGGAAGACTACCGAAAAATCAGGCCGCCGAAGGGATCCTTTGGTTTATTGATTGGCAATGAAGGACAGGGGATCCGGCCGCGCCTTCAGGAAGGAATCGATGGCCGGATCTCCATTCCCATGAAGGGCTCTGTGGAGTCGCTCAATGCTGCGATTTCAGCTGCGATTTTGATGGCTTATTTTTCGGCAGACAGCCCCTCATGAGAAGCTATTCAATCCATGGTAAAATAGAGCAATCCAGTACAATGAGGAGGAAGCTATGCTCAAAGAAATGCAAGAATTGGTACAAGATCAACTGACCGCTATTGAGCGGGCAGAGAAGCTGGAAGCTTTGGAAGAAATTCGCATCTCGATGTTGGGGAAAAAGGGGAAATTGACCGAAATTCTCAAAGGGATTAAAGATTTAAGCGGAGAAGAAAAGAAAGCGATGGGTCAGGAGGCCAACCGGTCCAAACAGGCCCTCTATCGTGCGTTAGAAGAACGAAAGCAATTTTTGATTGGACAATCCTCAGTGCTTGACCGCCCCCTGGACCTATCCAGACCAGGCGAGGGCATTTTAGAGGGGGCGCTGCATCCCATTACTCAGATGATGTATGATCTGAATGATGCTTTTTTGTCCATGGGTTTTGAGGTCTTTTCGGAGGATACCATCTCTTCTGAAAAATACGCTTTTGATAGTTTAAACTTCCCGCCCAACCATCCGGCGCGAGAGAGTATGGATACCTATTGGATTTCAGGTACGGAGGAAAAATCCGGCGTGGAGCGTCTGGCCCTGCGGCCCCATTTGACCGGGGCGTCCGTCCGCTATTTGAAAAAACATGGCGCCCCGGCCCGTTTTGTCTATCCAGGCTCCGTCTTTCGAAATGAAACGACCGACGCCAACCATGAGCGGGCCTTTTCCCAGTATGAAGCCTTGATCGTGGATCGAGACTTTTCCTTTGCTTCTGGTCAAATTCTGATTGATACGATTTTGGAGCGCGTGTTCGGTCACGAGGTTCGCACCCGGATGCGGTCGGGCTTTTTTCCCTTTGTGGAGCCGGGCTTTGAGATTGATATGGAATGTCAGGTCTGCCACGGCAAGGGATGCAAGGCCTGCCATCACAGCGGTTGGCTGGAAATCATGCCAGGTGGTTCGCCCCATCCCAACGTGCTGAAAGCAGCGGGACTGGATCCGAAGGAGTGGTCCGGATTTTATATCAATATCGGCTTAGACCGATTGGTGATGATGCGCTATGGAGTGGACGACGTACGCTATTTCCACAGTGCCGACCTGCGTTTCTTAGAACAATTCCGTTAGGAGGAAGCATGCTCTTATCCTATCAGTGGCTAAAAAAATATGTAGACCTGCCAGAAGATTTGACCCTAGCTCAGCTCTCGTATGATCTGACTATGCGGACGGTGGAAGTGGAGGGCACAGAGGACCTCAATCAAAAATATGACCGCATCGTCGTTGGAAAAATCTGTTCTGTTTCGGACCATCCCCATGCCGATAAGCTCCGCATTTGTCAGGTCGATGTAGGGGAGGAAGCGCCCGTTCAGATTGTTTGTGGGGGCAGCAACCTGGAGGCAGATCATTTTGTGATTTGTTCCCTACCTGGCTCGCACGTGGTTTGGCACGGGGAGGGAGAACCCGTAGAAATTACCGCATCAAAGCTTCGTGGTGTAGATTCCTACGGCATGATTTGCGGGGCCAATGAAGTGGGCCTATCGGATCTCTTTCCCGCACGGGACGAGCATGAAATTGTCGATTTGACCGTAGCCCTTCCTGAACAACCGATGCAGGCCGGCCAGCCGGTTGCACCGCTTCTGGGCTTAGATGATTTTCTCATCGAGATTGAGAATAAATCGTTGACCAATCGACCCGATTTATGGGGCCATTACGGCATTGCCCGGGAGCTTGCGGCGATTTACCACCGGCCCCTGAAGGAGCTTGCGACGGTTCATTTTAACAGCTTGCCCAGTTTTCCGGTCCGTATCGAGGAGGAAGCCATCAGCCATCGCATGATGGCCACTGAAATCAAGGGGGTAGATGGACGTCCTTCGCCTCTTTGGCTTCAGGTGGCCCTGCTCAAGGTGGGCATTCGGCCCATCAACGCACTGGTGGACTGGACCAATTACATGATGATGGTGACGGGGACTCCGACGCACGCCTACGACGCTGATCACATTCAGGGCGGGCTTCGGGTACGTCGAGCCAAGGAAGGAGAAAGCCTTACCCTGCTGGATGAGCGGACACTTTCCTTGACGGCATCCGATATCGTCATTGCCGATGATCAAAAAGCGCTGGGTCTGGCCGGTTGTATGGGGGGGAGTAAGGATAGCATCTCCAATGAAACCCGATCGACGGTTTTGGAGATTGCAAATTTCAATCCGCATATGATTCGAAAAACCGCTCAGGTGCATGAGATTCGTACCGAAGCCTCCCAGCGTCATGAAAAAGGACTCGATACCCAGCGGATGGATCAGACCCTGGGCGTGGCCTGGGCCCTGCTCCAGGAGCTTTTCCCAGAGGCAGAAGCGGTTGCCTTTTCCGATTGCTGTTTGCAGGAAACCCAACCGGCGGAGGTTGATCTTTCCCTCAGCTGGCTTTCGAAGCGACTGGGCCAGGAGGTGTCTGAAAAAGAAGTGGCCGACCTGCTGACTCCCCTTGGCTTCCGCCTGCAGAGGAAGGGGGACGATCTGCTTCATGTTTTGGTGCCAAGCTTTCGGTCGACTGGGGATGTTTCCCTGCCCGAGGATTTGCTCGAAGAGGTCGCCCGCATGATTGGCTATGAGCACTTTCATACCAAAGAGGCGGACGTCAAGCTCAACCGGTCCGTCAATCAGAGGAAGGTCCGGCTTGACCGGCGGATCCGTGAATATTTGGCCTTTCAGGGGGGCTTCTATGAGATTATGACCTATCCCTGGGTCCGGGATGAGGCGCTTGAGGCCCTGTCCCTCGACCAAACTGCCGATCTCGCCCTGGCGGCACCGCCGGCCCCCAATCAGGCCCGCCTACAGCCGACGCTTCTGCCCAATCTCTTGGACGCGGTGATCGGAAATCTTCGTTATTTTGATCATTTCCGACTCTTCGAGTGCGCCCAGGTCTATGCAAAAGGAGCCAGCCATCCCACCGAAGAGGCGGAAAGCCTTCCGCTTATGCATCAGGAGCTTGCCGCTGCACTCGTTGGCGACGATGCAAAGACCTTATTTTATCAAGCGAAGGGGCTGCTGGAAGCCATGCCACGCTGGGTAGGGATGGATCATTTCTTCTTCCAAAGCCGGGAAAAACCGGCCTGGGCGGATAAAAATGCCTGGGTCAATATTTGCTACCGGGGTCAGGTGATCGGCGAGTTGGGCTTGGTCTCCAACCAGGTAAAGGGGGCAATGGATATTAAGTTCCATGAAGTCGCCCTGCTGCGCTTTGATATGGACCAGCTGGTCGCTTTTGATTCGAGGACCAACACCTTTAAAGCCCTCCCCCAGTATCCACACGTCTTCCAGGATATTGCCCTTTTGTTTGATATCAATACGCCCTGGGCTACCATCATCAAGCCGATTCGCTCCATGGCAGAATCGGTCTCCTTTGTGGAAGAATATACAGGGGAACAGGTGCCGGAAGGCAAGAAGTCCATCACCCTCAGGATTGAATTGGCCTCAGAGGCGGGGACCTTGACCAATGCGGAGATCAATGAAAGGATGAAGGCCATTCGTCTGGCTCTGGAGAAAAAAGGCGCTCAGGCGCGCTACTAAGCAATCCGCTTGAACGGATCGATAAGCTTTGGAAAGGGGTAGGCCATGGCAGAAGAGCAAAAGACCGTAAACCGCATGGAAGTGAGCATCCATGGAGACCGCTATGTGATCAAGAGCGATCGTAGTGAGGAAGAGATGGACCGCGTGGTTTGCTTTGTGAATCAGCAAATTCAGCAGGTGGACCGGACGGATCTGCGCTTTAATAAAAAAATGCAGATTACCTTGGCCTTGCTCAATGTGACCGATCTTCTATTTGCAAAGGAAGAAGCCCTGAATCAAAGTCAGAAAAAAGCGCATAGCCTGGTTCAAAGCCTGGAGACGTCAGAAGAGGAGCGGAAAACACTCTCGGAGCAGATCGAAAATCAGAAGGCAGCGGCAGTGGATCAGGAAGCCGACTTGGTTGCTCTGCGAGAGAACCTGAAGGCTGCAGAGGAAAAAATACTACATCTAACGAAGCAATTTCAGGAATACCGTCGATCGCATCGCTAGGAAGGGGGGACGCTCTGTCCAGTCAAACTGAAAATCAGCAGCGAAAGGGGCCCCTGCGTCCAGAAATTTTAGCGCCGGTCGGCGATGAAGCCATGGCCGAGGCGGCGATTGCAGCCGGCGCAGATGCGCTTTATCTGGCAGGCCCCTCTTTTGGCGCCCGCGCTTATGCGCAGAATTTCAGCGCCCAGGCTTTATCCGACCTACTTCGCAAGGCCCATCTGCAAGGGATTCGAATCTATGTTACGGTCAATACCCTGATCAAGGAAAAGGAGATGGATCAGGCCCTCCATTTTTGCGCAGACCTCTATCGGATGGGCGTTGATGCCCTGATTGTTCAGGATCCGGGTCTCATCCGCTATCTGAACCGGGCCCTGCCGGATCTGCCTCTCCATGGCTCCACCCAGATGTCGATCACCTCTCAGGCTGGGGCTGAGGAGGCGGAGCGGCTGGGCCTTTCACGGATTGTGCTGGGCCGGGAGATGAGCCAAGAGGAAGCGACCCTCGTGCTTGGGATGGATCTGCTGGAGGGGGAGGTCTTTATCCATGGTTCGCTTTGCGTTTGCCAAAGCGGCCAGTGCCTGCTTTCTTCTTTTCAGGGCGGCCGATCCGGCAATCGGGGCCGTTGTGCTCAGCCCTGTCGAAAGAGCTATTGGCTGGAAAACCAGGCGGGAAAAGTCTTAGCCGACCGGGAGGATTTTTTGTCGCTGCGCGATCTTTGTACTTTACAGGAGGCCCCGCTTTTTTCCCAACTGGGCGTGCGTGCGGTAAAGATTGAAGGGCGGATGAAGAAGCCCGCCTATGTATATCAAGCGGTCAAGGCCTATCAGGCTGCTTTAGCGGGCCAAAATCCAGATCCGGCGCCCTTGCAGCTGATGACCAATCGGCCCTTTACCAAAGGCTTTTTCTTTCATGATTTTGGACGGGCCATGGCCATTCCCAAAAGGGACCGCTCAGGCCTCTATTTGGGTCAAATTGAGCGAATCCAAGGCTTTCCTGCTTTACGCCTGACGAGCAGGCTGGAGCAAGGGGATCAAATATCGGTGGAAGGCGCACGGTCGCGTTTTCCCATCACGCTGACGGAGGATCAGGAGCAGGGAAGCATCCTCTTTTTCCGATCCTATTCGGATGTAAAGATCGGCTCTCCGGTCTATTGGATTGATCGGTCGGCCAACCGGAAAGAACTCGCCCAGGCCCTTGAAAAGAGGGAAGGACTTCAAAAGCTTCCCCTTCAGGTCTTTCTTCGTCTCGAGGTGGGCCAGGCGCTTTTTGCACGCTTACAGGCCGAAGGCCTGAGCATCAGTCTTACCGGGCCTGTCGTGGACCAGGCTCGGACCCGCGCTTTAACCGAGGAGGACCTGAAGCGCTCTTTTGAAAAGCTGGGCGAGACCCCGTTTTATTTAGACTCCTTTGATGTCCAGTTGGAGGGGGCGGGCTTTTTGCCGATGGGGCAGGTCCACGCTTTTCGGCGCGCGGGCGTTTTGCAGGTCATGGATCAGCTCAGCAGACCGAGACGCCTGGTGAGGGATGCAGAGCGCACCCTCGAAAGCGTCCGTCTAGCGGATCGGGGGGCGGTCATCAAAGCCCCTGTCAACAGCCAGGCCACCGCCTGCTTTTTGCAAACGGCGTATTCTCCAGACCACTATCCTAAGCCGCAGCGCCAGAGGCTGGCAGGCGTTCTGGTGGAGGAGGCTGACCAGGTGCGATCCTGGAAAAAAGAGCAGCAGAACGTCTATCTCGTTTTACCTCAGCTGATGGAAAAGAGCGCTTTTCTATCCTACGTCCAGGAGCATTGGTCGGCCGTTCAGGCAGCTGATGGCTATGTCCTATCGACGATCAATGAGCTGGGCTATTTATCCCATTTACCCAAGGATAAAGGGGTGTTGCTCGGGCCAGGCATGCAGGTCATGAACCGATCCGCAGCCCTGGCGTGGCTGGATCGGGTGGAGGATCGGACGTTGCTGGGCATCTTCCCCTCCCCGGAGCTGACCATCGATGAGCTGGCACCACTTTTGGCCCTGCCCCTGCCCTGGATCCTGCCGGTCTACGGCCGTTTTCCAGGGATGGTGATGCGCCATTGTCCCATGGCCGTTTTAAAAGCTTGTCAGGATGAGACAGGATGTAAGTGCTGTCCCTACCGATCGGGGCATTTTTTAGTGGATGAATTTGGGCCCCGTGAGTGTATCAGACGTTGGGGCAGCAGTCTTCTTCTAACGGCGGAGGTGTTGGATGCTCGAGATTTATCTGCACAGCTTCGGGCTTTGCCGGTCGCAGGCTTTTTGTTGATGGACCGAGGAGAAGGGGAATTCTATCGTGTGTTGGATCAATGGCAAAGAGAAGCCTGCAAGCCGGACCGCCGTCCGGTTTACTTGGGCAAGCAGGAGATGAAAAGAAGCCTGGGCCATTATCAAAGCCCCATCGAATAGAAAAGAGGCAAGTATGGAAGAAGCATTGCTGGAAAGTATAGAGTTCGATCAAGTTCTGGAGCAATTGGCCCACCATGCCCAGTCTGAGGTGGGAAAAAAAAGGGCCCTGGCCCTCCGCCCGCTTTGCGACCCTGAGGCCTGTGAACACTTACAGGAAAGCACGCAAGGGGCGTTAGATTTATTGCTTGCCTTTTCCAATCCTCCGCTTTTTGGCATTCATGCCACGCGCGCCTCGATCAAAAGAGCGTGTCTTGGGGGCGTACTTTCGATGGGACAGCTATTGGAAATTTCGGAGGGCCTCCGGGTCGCCCGAGAATTAATCCATTATGTCCGAGATGCGGAGGAGGGCCCATTTGTGGCTCGGATCCGGGGTCTCTTTACCCAGAAGGGCCTGGAAGAAGCAATTAGCGATGCGATTGAGGCGGAGGGCGTGATGAAGGATTCCGCATCACCGGCCCTCCTTCGGATCCGCCGGAGCCAGAAGAGCAAGCAGGACCAGGTCAAGAATAAGCTCAATGCGATCATGCTACAGGCAGGCGCGGCGGGCCATCTTTCTGAAAATTTGGTGACCATGCGAGAAGGCCGTTATGTGTTACCGGTGAAGGCAAAATCGCGGGCCAGCTTTCATGGCCTGGTTCACGACCAGTCCGCCTCAGGTGCCACCCTCTTTATGGAGCCGGCTGCGGTGGTTGAATTGAACAATGAAATCCGGGCACTGGCGCTGGAGGAAAGGGATGAAATTCAGCGTATCCTGGCTGATTTTTCAGCCCAGGTGGCCGATTTTTCAGAGGAGCTCATCGAAAACGAGCAGGCGCTCATCGAGATTGACTTTACCTTTGCCAAAGCGCAATATGCCCTGGAGATCGGCGGTTCCAGGCCCAGCTTTACCAGGGACCGGACGATTGATCTCAAACAAGCCCGCCATCCGCTCCTGGGCAAGCAGGTAGTGCCCATTGATTTTCGTTTGGGCGAGGATTTTAACACCATGATCATCACGGGCCCCAATACGGGGGGCAAGACCGTAACCCTCAAGACGATCGGGCTCATGCAATGCATGGCTCAATCAGGCCTGCAAATTCCCTGTAAGAGCAACGGGAAGGTGGGGGTCTTTCAAGAGATCTATGCGGATATCGGGGATAAACAGTCCATTGCCCTGTCGCTCTCGACCTTTTCCGCCTCGATGAAAAATATTGTGTCCATCTTAGACAAGGCAGATGCATCCTCACTCCTGCTTTTTGATGAGCTGGGATCTGGGACGGACCCTATAGAAGGAGCGGCCCTGGCCATGGCCATTTTGGAGCGGGTGACCAAAAATGAGATTCGGACAGCTGACCCTCGGCAAGACCCTCCACAAAATCTGAACGTCGGATGGGGAAGGGCACCGCAGGCAGATCGAGCTTATGGCGAGCCTTCTCTTTGAGCTCCAAATAGG
>CABTYV010000032.1 GCA_902489145.1 uncultured Tissierellia bacterium
AAACGGCATCGAAGTCATGGTCAAGGCCAAGGTGACGGTCCGGGCCAATATCCAGCGCCTGGTTGGCGGGGCCGGAGAGGCGACCATCATTGCCCGCGTCGGAGAGGGGATTGTGACAACGGTGGGCTCCTCAGAGTCTCATACGGAGGTGTTGGAAAATCCGGATAATATTTCAAAAACAGTTTTAAATAAGGGCCTGGATTCGGGCACTGCCTTTGAAATTCTTTCCATTGACATAGCGGATGTCGATGTGGGCCGGAATATTGGCGCCAAGCTCCAGACAGACCAGGCGGAGGCCGACAAGCAGATCTCGCAGGCCAAGGCGGAGGAACGCCGGGCGCAAGCAGTGGCGGCCGAGCAGGAGATGATCGCGGAGATTCGTCGTCAAAGAGCCAAGGTGGTGGAAGCGGAAGCGGAAATCCCCAAGGCCCTCTCGGAAGCCTTGCGTTCAGGGCATCTGGGCGTAATGGATTACTACAATATGAAAAACATCCAGTCTGATACTAAGATGCGTGATGCGATCGCAGGTGACGACCACCAGGCCAGCGAGGATGAACGTTAGCTTCGTCTGTGCGGGTTCAGCGCTTCAAAGGAAGGGGGAGTGTCATGTCCCTGGGTAAGTTGTTCCGTGAGATAGCCCAAGAATTTCAAGACCAGTTAGAGGCGTACGAAAAGGAAATGAAGAAAAAGGAGGCGGCGGAAAAGGCCAAAAAAGCTCCTGCGCCTACAAAAGCAGTCGCCCAAAACCGACCCTCCTTCGAAGGCGAGCCGGGAGAGGTCATATCGGATCCTTCGAGCGGGGAATCAGCAAATTTTGACTGGGATCGGTATATCGCCGAGAAGAGAAGACGGGCCATGGAAAAAATTCATGCCGACAGGAGATCCGACCGGGCATTGGAAGAGGACCCGGAAGGACCAAATGGGCAAGCTAGGGCGCCCCAACGGGCGAGCGCCCTTCAGGTCCACCGAAGAGCGGAGGACCGGAGGCGGCCCAAGTCCAATCAGGCGCTCCGCCAGGCCCTGGTATGGTCAGAGATCCTGGGCCCGCCTCGGTCCCGGAAATAGCGAGAGGAGATCTACTTTTATTTTATGACAAGCTTATTATGGCAAGATCCATCGGGCCGCGGAACGGACCTGCCGGCCCTTTTCGGCCAGCTCGACGTCAATCGTAAGCGCATTGAGCAAGGGCTGGGGGTCCGTCTGAAGCAGACGGATACGGGGCTGGAAATTACCGGCGAGGACTATGATCTGGCAAGTGCACGGGCCGTCCTGGATTCTATGGTTGAAATCCTGAAGCGGCAGGGCTTTGTTCGGGAGGAGGAGGTCGCCTATTTGCTGGATGTTCAGAGCCGAGACAGCGACCTGCCGGTTGGAAAAATTTTGCGGGATGTGATCATTACGACAGACCGGGGGAAGCCGGTTCGGGCCAAGACCCTGGGCCAAAAGCAATATATCGATGCCATCGACCGAAATGGCTTCACCTTTGGCATCGGTCCAGCCGGTACCGGGAAGACCTATCTGGCAGTGGCCATGGCCATCAAGGCCTTTAAAGCCAATGAAGTCAGCCGGATCATCCTGACCCGGCCGGCCGTGGAAGCAGGGGAAAGCCTGGGCTACTTACCGGGCGATTTGCAGGAGAAGATTGATCCCTACCTGCGCCCCCTGTATGATGCCCTTTTTGAAATGCTGGGGCATGATAGCTACAGCAAGCTCAAGGAGCGAGGCCTCATCGAGGTGGCCCCCCTGGCCTATATGAGAGGGCGGACCCTGGACAATTCTTTTATCATCCTGGATGAGGCGCAAAACACGACCCCTCAGCAGATGAAGATGTTTTTGACCCGGATGGGGTATGGCTCGAAGGCGGTCATTACGGGCGATATTACGCAAATCGACCTTCCTCAGGGCAAGTCTTCGGGCTTAAAGACGATTCAGCGGATCCTCAAAGGGATCGACGGGATCGCCTTCTGCTACTTTGGGCGATCCGATGTGGTTCGCCACCCCCTCGTTCAACGGGTGATCGATGCCTTTGAGCAGTTTGAAGCAAGCCAGCTGCCGGAGAAAAAACGGGAGAAGCCGGAGAAAAAAGGAAGGACACATGCGGGTCGAAATTAGTCATCAGGATGCGGCTGAGCGCATCAGTCAGGAAGGACGGGCCCTGCTTGAGCAGGTCCTGGCCCTGGTTTTAGTGGGAGAGGAAATCTCAGAGGATGTTGAAATTTCTGTCTCTTTTGTGGACGAAAAAACCATTCAGGCCCTCAACCGGACCTACCGGGGGCTGGATCAGGAGACCGATGTGCTCTCTTTTCCCCTCCACGAGGCCGAGGAGATTGAGGACCTCAAAAAAGCAGGCCAGCTCGGCATGCTGGGGGACATCGTGATCAATCTTGCGCGGGTCAAAAGTCAGGCAGAGGCTTACGGACATTCGGAGGAGCGGGAGGCAGCCTATCTCGCGGCCCATTCTCTTTTGCATCTATTGGGCTATGACCATGAACAGGAGGAAGACCAACGACGGATGCGGGCCAAAGAGGAAGCGGTCATGGACCAGCTGGGCCTGGCGCAAAGCGAATGGCAGTCGGTTGGGGAGCAGGGGGAGCAGGCGCAATCTTCTGGGCAGCCGGAAGCAGCGGAAGGGCAGGAGCTGCCCTTTCACTCGGGCTTTGTAGCCCTTCTGGGTCGGCCTAATGTTGGAAAATCCACCCTGCTCAATGCGCTCATGGAGCGCAAGCTCACCATCACCTCCAATAAGCCTCAGACCACCCGCAACACCATTTCTCTGATCTATTTAGACCAGCGTATGCAGGTCATTTTTTTGGATACCCCCGGCTATCAGAGGCCCAAAAACAAGCTAGGAGAAGCCCTGCTGGAGATGAGTCAATCCGCCGTCCAATCAGCGGATTTGATCCTCTATATGACTGACGCTTCACCCAGCATCGGTCGTCTGGATCAGGCACTGCTGGATTTTCTGGCTCAGGTGGACCTGCCTAAAGTGTGTCTGATCAACCAGGTGGACCGCATTACAACCGCCGAGCTTGCGCCTCTGCTGGCCCGATATCAGGCACTGGGCCTTTTTGAAGCAGTGCTTCCCTTGTCTGCAAAAAAGGGGGAGGGGCTGGAGCTTTTAAAGGATTGCCTCTACGAGCGGCTACCCGAAGGCCCGCTCTATTACCCGGAGGAGATGATCACAGACCGCTCCGAACGCTTTATTGTCTCAGAGCTGATCCGGGAACAATGCCTGGAAAACCTGAAAGAAGAGCTGCCACATGGGATCGCCGTTCTGGTCGATGAGATGAAGGAGCGTGATCCTCAGGGCCTGATCGATATTCGAGCGACTATTATTGTGGAGCGGGACGGCCACAAGGGGATGGTCATCGGTCGTTCTGGCCAAATGCTCAAAAGGATCGGAAGCCAAGCGCGAAAGGAAATAGAAGCCTTCCTGGACCGGCGGGTCAACCTCAAGCTCTGGGTGAAGGTGGATAAGAACTGGCGCAATCGACAAAAAGTGTTGGACCATTATGGGTACGGAAGAAGATCTTAAAAATGTCCTGGGTCTGGTCCTTTTTGCCTATGATTTTTCGGATGCCTCTCGTATGGTGGACCTCTTTACCCGGGAACATGGCCGGGTGCGCTTTGTGGCCCGGGGGGCCAAAAGGGACAAGTCGAAGGCCGTCAACCTAACTCAGCCTTTTGTAGTCGGAAGCTATCAGCTCGTTGCCGGTCGAACGACCTATTATTTTAAAGACGGCCACTTGGAACAAGCGCATTACCAGCTGCGCGCTTCCGTGCGCCGTTTGACGGCGGCAAGTTTCGCCTGCGAAGCGCTTGCCGCCGTCCTGCCGGAGGAGGGGGGCGCGGAGCCGGACCTATTCGATCTCATGCTTGCTTATTTTGCTGCCCTGGAAAAGGCGCCGGACGGCAAGCTTCGCCGGCTGCTCTCCGCTTTCCTGTTCAAGCTAACTGCCCTTGCCGGTTTCCGTCCGGTTCTGGGACGCTGTTTGCACTGTGCAGCCTCCCTACAGGAACCGCTGGCCTTTGATCTGCGTGAGGGGGGGATGGTTTGTGCGCTTCATGCCCAGCCGGGCGCACGCCCGATCAGCACGTCGTGCTATCAGATTCTGGTTTCTTATATTCAGGCGCCCCTGGCCTGGCATCTGGATCAGGCGGGAGAAGAAGAGGCAGAAGCGGCGGCCGCTCGTATCGCCCTGGCCTATTTACAAGAACAAAGTGGAAAAAACCGCTTTCGCTCCCTGCCCATGCTACAGCGATTGGGCGTTTTGTGATAAACTGAGCGAAGGTTAGGAGGTCTTATGCATTTACAAGCCATGATTCAAAAATTGACCAATTATTGGGCAGAACAGGGGTGTGCGATCCTGGAGCCCTATGATGTCGAAAAAGGGGCCGGCACGATGAGCCCCCATACCTTTTTACGGACCCTGGGTCCGGAGCCCTGGCATGTCGTCTATGTGGAGCCCTCTCGGCGTCCGGCGGACGGTCGCTATGGGGAAAACCCCAACCGGCTCTATCAGCACCACCAGCTGCAGATCATCCTGCAGCCGGCACCCGCAGACATTCAAGATCTCTATTTAAAAAGTCTGGAGGTGATCGGGATTGACCCCCTTCAGCATGATATTCGCTTTGTGGAGGATAACTGGGAATCTCCGACCTTAGGCGCCTGGGGCGTGGGCTGGGAGGTCTGGCTGGATGGGATGGAAATCACACAGTTCACCTATTTCCAGCAGGTGGGCACCCTCCCTCTGGAGAAGGAGGCCGGTGAGATCACCATGGGCCTGGAGCGCATCGCCATGTATATTCAGGGCGTGGACAATGTCTTTGACCTTCACTGGAATGATGAGCTTCTCTATGGGGACATTTTTCACCTAGCGGAATATGAAAACTCCATGTTTGCCTTCCAGACGAGCAATGCCGATCGCCTGCGCCACTTTTTTGATGAGTATGAAAAGGGGGCAGAGGAACAGATCGAGAAGGAATTGGTTTATCCGGCCTACGACTATGTGCTCAAATGCTCTCACACCTTCAATGTGCTCGATGCAAGGGGGGCGATTGCCGTTTCGGAGCGCAATCACTATATCTCCCGGATCCGAGACCTGGCCGGTCGTGTGGCAAAATGCTACGTCAAGAAAAGAGAGGCGGCTGGATTTCCGCTGTTAGCGCAAAAGGAGGCCGCTGATGAATAGGTATCTTTTAGAGGTGGGGGTGGAAGAGTTCCCCTCCCGCTTCATCGAATCAACCAAGCGCCAGCTCCTGCAGAATCTTCTGAAAAATTTGGAGGAGAGGGGGCTGATGGTTGCATCCAGCAGGGTAGAATCCACCCCCCGCCGCTTTGCTGTTTGGTTAGAGGATCTTAAGCAAAAGGATAGCGCAAGCGAAGAGACCCTGCGTGGTCCCTCTGTTTCGGTCGCCTATGATGCACAAGGAGCGCCCAGCAAGGCCTTACAGGGCTTTATGCGCAGCAAGGGCGTAGGTCCAGAAGCAATCTTTACCGAAGGGGACTATGTGTTTGCCCGCGTCAGCAAGGAGGTCGTTTCGATCGAGTCGATATTAAAAGAAGCAGTCCCCAAGGCGATCCGGGCGATTTCAAATCCTCGCTCCATGCGCTGGGGCGGGAAGAATCTCCGTTTCCTGCGCCCCATTCGCTGGTTGCTTTCCCTGTACAATGATGAGGTTTTGCCCTTTTCTCTGGAGGAGATCCCTGTGGGTCGAATGACCCGGGGCCATCGCTTCTTGGGCAAGCAGGAGTTAGAGATCCCAACGATTGACGCCTATGAGGAAATGCTACGAGCGGCCTTTGTCATTGTAGACGAGGAGGAGCGGCGCGCAATTATTGTCCGTGGTCTCAACAAGAAGGCCCGTGAGCATGGCGGCGTCCCCATGGAAGAGGAGGAGCTCCTCTCCGAAGTGGTCCATATTGTCGAATATCCGACGGTCTTTATCGGCAAGATTCCCAAAAAATATCTGAGCCTGCCTCAGGAGGTGATCATCACCCCCATGAAGGACCATCAGCGCTATTTCCCCGTGTTGGATGATGAGGGAAAGCTTCTGCCCTATTTTCTTTCCGTGCGCAACGGGAATGAGGAAGGACTGGAAAATGTGATTGCGGGCAATGAAAAGGTCCTGGTCCCTCGTTTGGAGGATGCTCGGTTCTTTTACGATCACGACCGTGCCCATCCTTTGGAAGAAAATCTGCTCCGGCTCGACGAGTTGATTTTTCATGAACAGCTCGGGACCATGCTGGATAAAACCAAACGACTGGAGTCGCTCGTGGTCTCCCTGTCTAAGGATATGGAATGTGGGCCGGACACGGAGGAAAATGTAAAAAGAGCCGCCTATTTAAGCAAAGCCGACCTGGTTACGGAGATGGTGGTTGAATTTACTGAGCTACAGGGTGTCATGGGCCGGATTTATGCAGAAGCATCCGGTGAAAAAGCCCTGGTCGCCCAAGCCATCGAGGAACAATACCAGCCGATCGGCTCTGATGGCAGCCTGCCCAAATCGACCATCGGCACCATCCTTTCGTTGGCCGATAAGGTGGACAATATCGCCGGTCTCTTCGCAATTGAGGTGGAAATCAGTGGCTCCCAGGATCCCTTTGGCCTTCGGCGGGCCGCCAACGGCATGATCGATATGATCCAGGGGGCGGCACTGCGGATCGATCTGGAGGAAGCCTTCCGGGATGCCCTGGTGCTTTATGTGGAACAGCAAGGCCTGGTCTTTGACTATGATGTCGTGATGGGGCGGATTTATGACTTCCTCTTCGGCCGTCTTCGGACCAAGCTAAGCGATGCAGGTGTTCGCTATGATGTGATTGATGCAGTTCTTCTGAGCGGGGATCGAGATTTGCTATCGTTGATGGAGAAGGCGATGGCCCTTCAAAAATGGCTTGAAAAGCCCCAGGGACAGGCTCTGATTACCGATTTTGTTCGGGTTGCCTCCTTGGCCAAAAATGACCAGGGCCAAGCCATCGACGAAGCCTCACTCACAGAGGGGGATCGAGCCTTCCTGGCCCATCTAGAAGGGCTCCAGGCCATTTCAGACCAGATCAAGCAGGGCTGCTACGAGGAGGCACTGACCTTATTTGAGGGCTTTATGCCGGCTGTCAATGACTATCTGGATGCGACCATGATTTTGGTGGACGAGGATGCCCTTCGGGGGAGCCGTCTGGCTATGTTAAAGAAAATTGATCAGGTGATCGGGAGGATCCTTTTGGCGGAGAAGATCGTACGTGACTAAAAAGGGGGCATCTATGCCGGAGATTGATGTCTATATTGTTTCAGATTCCACCGGGGAAACGGGCGATGCCATCGCCCATGCGACCCTCTATCAATTTCCCACCCTTCGCTGCCACTATCTTCGCTATCCGGAGGTGGTGGATCAGGCGGCGGTCGATCGGTTTTTAACGGCCATGGAGGAAAGTGGAAAATCCGGTGCCCAGCTTGTTTTTCTCTCCCTCATGCAGGCAGACGTCCACCACCGGGCTGTCAAGGAATTGAGGGCGCGTTCGGTGCCCTTTATCGATCTTTACGAGGAACCGATCTCCTGCGTGGCGCACGCTTTTAATGTCCAGCCCCTCATGCAGGCGGGGATGTCGAGAAGGTTGACAGAAACCTATTTTGATAAAATCTCCTCCATGGAATTTGCGGTGCGCTACGATGATGGTCGTGATCCGCGCGGCTTTCTGCTGGCGGATCTAGTGTTGGTGGGCGTTTCCAGGACCTCCAAGACGCCCCTCTCCCTTTTTCTGGCCACCAAGGGTTACCAGGTGGCCAACCTGCCGCTGGTGCCGGAGCTGGATCCGCCTGCAGAGCTCTTTGAGATGGATCCCGGCCGGATCGTGGGCTTAATTGTCAATGAGGATCAGCTTCGCCTGGCTCGCACCGCCCGCCTCCATACCCTGGGCCTGGAGGATGACTCCTCCTATGTCGCTCACGAGCGGATTGACCAGGAGCTTCACTATGCCAGGTCCTTATTCAAGCGCCTCGATTGCCCGGTCTTTGATGTTTCCGATTCTGCCATTGAGAAAACAGCAGCCCGGATCGTCTCCTATCTCCACGAAAAATTTGGGGACCAGGCGCAAAAAAAAGCCACGACGGAGGCTTTTTAGGAGAAGGAGCCGGATACGGAGTAGGTTTGCTTAGGAGACTGCCTGCAGTCTCCTTTTTATTTTCCTTTAGCAGGGTATAAAGCCAGTATCTAACCAGTGCCAGGGTGGGAAAGAAGGGAGCAGGATTTTGCGAAAAAGACAGGAGATTGAGCGTTTACAAGACCAGATCTTAGCGCCGCAGGGCATGCGGGTGGAGAATAGCCGAGGGCGCGTCTATCCTGAAAAGGAGGATGACTTTCGGACCGCCTATATGCGTGATCGGGACCGGATCCTGCATTCAAAAGCCTTTCGGCGCCTCAAGCATAAAACGCAAGTTTTCCTGGCTCCGGAAGGGGATCATTATCGCACGCGCCTGACCCATACCATGGAGGTGGATCAAATTGGCAGGACCATGGCCCGCGCACTGGGGCTGAACGAGGATTTGGTGGATGCCATTGCCCTGGGCCATGACGTGGGCCATACCCCCTTCGGGCACGCAGGAGAGTATGTATTAGAGAAATTGATTGGTCCCTTCTCCCATGCGGAACAGTCGGTGCGCGTCCTTTCTTTTATGGAGCAGGGGTCCAAGCACCATGACTATCCGGGGCTCAACCTCACCTGGGAGGTGCTCGATGGGATTCGCAACCATTCCGGTCATAACCGGGCTGCGACCGTGGAAGGACGCCTGATTAAGTTCGCGGACCGGATAGCCTATGTCAATCATGATATCGACGATGCCATTCGGGCTGGCGTACTTACGGAGGAGGACCTGCCCAAGGAATGTACGGATATACTGGGTCATTCTTTTTCAGCTCGCATTGACTGTATGGTGCGCTCTGTGATTGAGGCCTCGGATGGTTCTTCGGAGATCCTTATGAGCGAGCCAGTCTGGACGGCGGCGAAAAAACTTCGTGCCTTTATGTACGAACGGGTTTATCATAATGACCTGGTAAAAAAAGAGAATGAAAAGCTTTTAAAGGTGATCGAAGATCTCTTTTGTTACTATCTGGACCAGCCCCAGGCCATGCCGGAGAGTCACCGAAGACTCTATGTGGGCGAGCTTGCAGAAGCATCGTTGGAAAGACAGGTGGCCGACTATGTGGCGGGCATGACCGATGATTATCTGATTCACACCTATCGGGAGCTCTTTATTCCCAAAGCCTGGACCAAGCGATAGCAGGATGAGTGGTCATCGGAAAGGAAAGGAAGGCGCATGTACATCTCAGAGGAGACAGTGGAGCGGGTCAAGGAAGCCATTGATCTTGCTGCCCTGGTGGGTGAATATGTCGACCTCAAGCCCTCCGGCCGGTCGCTGAAGGCCTGCTGTCCCTTTCATCAGGAGAAGACCCCCTCTTTTCATGTCACGCCGGAACTGGGCATTTTTAAGTGCTTTGGTTGTGGGGAGTCGGGGGATGGGATTAGCTTTGTGATGAAAATGGAGCATATGGATTTTCCTACTGCCGTTCGATTTTTGGCCGACAAGTATGGGATCCCGATTGAGTCGGAGCATCCCGAGGATCTGGAGAAAAAGAAACGGCGGGCCCTTCTGTTGGATATTAACCGAAAAGCCGCCTACTTCTACTATCGGAAGCTTTTGACGGATCGCAGACCCCAGGACTACTTGAAGGGGCGGGGGATGCGGTCGACCATTATCAATCCTTTTCTGCTGGGCTATGCGGACGGGAAAGGGGACAGCCTCTACCGCTATTTGAAGGAGGAGGGATACGAGGAGGCGGACCTGTTTCATTTAGGACTCATCGCCAAGTCCAACTCCGGCCGCGGCTTTTATGATAAATTTCGAAATCGACTTATTTTTCCTATTTTATCCAAACAGAAGGAGGTGGTCGGTTTTGGCGGGCGAGTTTTGGGCCAGGGGCAGCCGAAATATTTAAATTCTCCGGAATCCACCCTCTTTCATAAGGGAGACCATCTTTATGGACTCCATATTGTAGCGGAACGGCCCAGGCGAGACCGGCTTTTAATGGTGGAGGGCTACATGGATGTGATTGGCCTTTATGCGCAGGGCATCGATTACGCATTGGCCTCCCTGGGCACAGCTCTTACACCGAATCAGGCCAGGTTGATGGGTCGCTACAGTCAAAATATTTATCTATGCTATGACGGCGATAGCGCCGGGATTAAAGCGGCAAGGCGAGCCATTGGGGTATTGAAGGAAGAGGGCCTGAGGGCCAAGATGATCCTGTTACCGGACGAAATGGATCCGGATGAGTTTATTCGGGCTCGGGGCAGGGCTGCCTTTGAGGAGCAGATCGAAGCAGCGCTCGATCCCCCGGCTTTTGAACTGCGGCTCATCGTGGCGGGCTATGATCTTTCTCAGGCAAGTGGTCGGTTGGATTTTTTAAGAGAAGCGATTCCCTACCTGGCCCGGCTGGACCAGGAGGCGGAGCGGGAGATTTACTTACAGGAGGTCGCTCGTTTGGCGGACGTTCGACCGGAGGGACTCGCCAAAGATCTTAAGGGGGCATTAGCGCGGGTTCAGCTCGAAAAAGAGGCCCGGGAAAAGCATCGCATGCAGGCGGGAAATAGCTTTGAACCCCGGGAGGTTCCCTATGTGCCAGATTATTATGATGCAGCGCCAGAAGCACCTTCCTATTACAGTCCGCCGGTGGAACCGCAGACAAGGGCGAGCGGGCAGGCACCGCAAGGTGGCCTTTCCCATCAGGGGTATCGCAAGGAGCTGCGCCTGATTCGTAGACGCCGTTCCCTGGAACGCGCCGTCCTCATCCGCCTGAAGCAGGGGGCAGTAGAAGCGTCGCATGAGGCGATCTTTTTACATTATTTAGGGCCGGATACCAGGCCGATTGGCCAGATGATCAAGGCGCTTCGTGACCAGGGCCTGCCGGTAAGCGCCAATGGGCTCAGGGAACGAATGGGAGAGAAGCTGGAGGACAGCTTCTATCAGTTATTCACCCGTTTGGAGCAGGAGAGCGCTCCGGATCGAACGCAGCTCATTTTGCAGGAACAAGAGCTGGCGGAGCGCATCAGACAGAGTGAGTTAGAGGAAAAGAAGGAAGAGCTTCAGACCCTGCTGAAACAGACGGATGCAGATTTGACCCGGTCAGGCTTTGACCGAAATGCCTTATATCAACAATTAGCGGCCTTGGACCGCAAGCTTGAGGAAGGGGAGGAGGGAGATAGATGATGACTGAGAAAAAACCGATCAAGGAAGAAATCGTCGATCTAGATGAGCTGAAACAAGAGATTATTGAAGAGCTTCAAAAAGCGGCAGAGCAAAATTATGACAAAATCAGTGTGCATGAGCTGGAGGATCTGGACGATTTCGAAAACCTAAGTGAGGAAGACCGCCATGACATCCTAAAGGTTTTGGAGGACAAGGGGATCGAGGTGGAGGAGGAAGCCTACGACTCAGCTTTCGAGGAAGAGAAAACGGAAGAGCTGGGCGAAGAAGAGGAAGAGGAGCTGGAGGCCTTCGATCGTTTCGAGGAAGAAGAGGAAGAGGAAGAGGAGGGCAAGCCCAAAAAGAAGACTAAAAAGGAACAGGCGGCGGAGGCCCGTAAGGCCATGCGCAATGTGGCGGTCGATGATCCGGTCAAGATGTATCTGAAGGAAATTGGCCGGGTAGACCTGTTGACCGCCATTGAGGAAGTGATCTTTGCCAAACGCATGGAAAATGCGCAAATGGTGGAGAAGGCCCTTCGAGGGGAACGCCCTACGCTTCGGGAGGCAATTGAGCTATCCAAAAAATCGCTGATCATCAGTCAGATTGATCAGGTGCTCACCTACGTCCACGCGCTCCATGAAAAGGGCACCCTTTCCGCCCAGGATACCAAAGCCTTTAAACGCCTGGGCGTCTATCTCCACGAGGTCCTTCAGCCTGGGGAAAAGCGACCGGAACAGGATTCGGAGGACTACCGTCTGATCAAATTGGCCGCCTATGTGGAGCGCTATATTCGCCGCCGCTTGTCCAAGAAGGGGCTGACGACGGAGGAGGCAAGGGCGCTTCAGTTCTGTATTCAAATTGAAGAGGCGGTCATTGACCGGGTGCTGAATGAGGGCAGGTTGACGGAGGGGCAGAAGAACGCCCTATCCTATGCCCTGGCTCACGAGGAGGAGATCCGTTCGGCCATTGATCAGGTCTATAAAAAAGAGGGAGACCGCGATCCCGCACTCAAGACGCTGGATGACCTGACCCGGGAAAGACGGACCAAGGTGTATACAAAGGAAGAGCGCCTGAGCATGGATCAGAGGCGCCTGATTTTCGAAAAAAACACCCTGATGGACAAGCTCAACATCGGCTTAAAGAAGGTGCAACCCAAGGATGAGCTGACCGAATTTGAGGCAAAGGCTTATGCGGTGCTGACCCAGGCCTATGATGCAGTGGAGGACTTCCATTTGGAAGGGGAGTCGGCCCTGGCGAAGGTTGATCTTGAAGCGCTTACAGCACTTCGGGAGGAGGCACTGCCAGCGCGCAAATTCCTGATGGGGGAAGCCATGAGTGAGGCGGACCAGGCGCAAGTCCAGGAGGCCTTGCGGCTGGGCTCTGAGGCCAAACAAAGCTTGGCCGAAACCAACCTGCGGCTGGTTGTCTCGATTGCCAAGCGATATGTGGGACGGGGGATGTCCTTCCTGGACCTGATTCAGGAGGGCAATTTGGGCCTGATGAAGGCCGTCGATAAATTTGACTATCATCGCGGGTTTAAATTTTCCACCTATGCCACCTGGTGGATTCGTCAGGCCATCACGCGCGCTATCGCTGACCAGGCCAGAACCATCCGCATCCCGGTTCATATGGTTGAGACCATCAACAAGCTCTCCCGTGCGCAGCGTCAGCTTCTGCAGGAGCTCAATCGGGACCCGACCAATGAGGAAATAGCGGCGGAGATGGGCATTGATGTGGAAAAGGTGCGGGCGGTCCGAAAGATTGCCCAGGAGCCGATTTCGCTGGAAACCCCCATCGGCGAGGAGGAGGATTCCCATCTGGGCGATTTTATCGAGGATGACTCGGCGGTGGCCCCGGATGAGGCGGCCGACTTTATCATGCTGCGGGAAGAATTAAAGAGCATTCTCAACACCCTCTCAGAGCGGGAGCGCAAGGTCCTGGAGCTTCGGTTTGGCTTAAATGACGGGACGCCTCGAACTCTGGAGGAGGTTGGTCGTGAGTTTGACGTGACCCGGGAGCGCATTCGACAGATTGAAGCCAAGGCCATTCGTAAGCTGAAGCATCCGACCCGGTCGCAGAAGATCAAAGATTTTATCGAATAAGAGGAGGGCCATGGCAGGCAAACAAATGGATCCTCGCATGGAGCGGATCATTGACCTGGTTCTCCCCTGCCAGCAGGTCGTGGATGTGGGCTGCGACCACGGGCTGATTTCGCTGGCGCTGGGGGAGCGTCCGGATATCGAGCGGGTGCTGGCGACCGATATTTCTGGGCCGTCTCTCGCCAAGCTGGAGCAAAAATTAGATCGGATGGGGCGGGAAGCTGGTCTAAGTCAAAAAATTACATGTGTTCAGGCGGACGGCCTTCGAGGGCTTCCGCTGGACCGGGCGGATGCGATTGTGATCACCGGGATGGGGGGCTACCTGGTCTGCTCGATTTTGGAAAAAGGTGCAGCCCTTGCAGGAAAAGCGACCCAATGGGTGTTGGGCCCTCAGCGGGATCTGGATCAGGTACGGACCTTTTTGATCGGCCTTTCCTTCCGCGTACAGGAGGACCTGGTCCAATCAGGAGGCCTTTATTACACGCTTTTTGATGTGCGCCCCAAGGAGCCGATGGATCCCCGCTACCAGGCCCTGGCCCAAAATCCGGTCCTACTTTCCTACGGACCCGATCTCTATCAAAAAAGGGCTCCCCTGCTCCACCTGAAAATGCAGGAGGACCTGGCCCGAAGCCATCGTCTTCGGGCCCATTTGAAGGCCTTGCCCAGGGAAAAGGCGGACCCTCCAGCCCTGTCGACAAGGATCGAGGCGCTCAACGAGCAGATTGAGGGGCTGGAGGGCGTCCTATCGACCTGGTAGCCAAAAGGAGACAAGATGAAAATTCGGCAATGGATTTCGCAATGGGAAGAAAAAGTACCCCTCTCCCTACAGGAGGACTGGGATCATAGTGGGGGACAGCTGGGCGACTTGGATCAGGAGCTGAGCGGGATTGTTTTTACGCTGGATCTGACCGATGAGGCGATTGAGCAGGCGCTGGCGCATGGGGCCAATTTCATTTTTACGCATCATCCCCTTTTTTTTCAACCGCTGCCGGATTTGCTAAGCGATCGCCCGCTTAAGAGGCGGATTTTGCGTGCCTGTGCCCATCAGCTCGTGGTCTATAGCGCCCATACCCCTTTTGATGGGATCGACGGCGGGGTCAATGATGTTTTGGCAGACCTGCTTGGCCTGAAAAAGTGCCAGCCTCTGGAGGTTTGGAACGAAAGGACGGGAGCGGCCGGCCTGGCGGAGGGCATGGGCCGGATCGGCTTTTTGGAAGGCGAGCCGTCCCTCTCGTCCTATGCGTCTTTTTTGAAGAAACAATTTCAGGCCCCTTCGATCGTTTTTTATGGCCCTGCCGAAAAAAAGATTTCCTGTGTCGCTTGTGTAGGCGGATCAGGGCTCTCCTATGCTGACCTTGCACTTGAGAAGGGCGCTGACCTCTTTGTCACGGCGGATCTGACCTATCACAAGCTTCAGGAGCCCTTGGAAAATGGCTTGGCTTTGGTGGACCTGGGGCACGATACGAGCGAAGAGCCCGCCCTCCTTCAGGCGGAGCGCTGGTCCCAAGCCATTGCCCCCAGCACGCCCACCTACCGGCTGGGCCCCTGCCCCATCTTCCGTCGTCAGGTGGTCTAGCGCTACCTGCTCCTAATTTTTCTTCCCGGAGCGCCTTTTATGGTATAATTATAAATTGGAAGTAAGCCGGGCTATCGCGACAGGTTCGAGGAAAGTCCGTGCACCATAGAGCAGGATACCGGATAACGTCCGGTGGAGGCGACTCCAAGGCAAGTGCAACAGAAAGAAACCGCCCGAAAGGGTAAGGATGGAAAGGTGAGGTAAGAGCTCACCAGCTCGTCGGAGACGGCGTGGCTCTGTAAACCCTATCCGGTGCAAGATCAAACCGCCCAATCGGCTGCTCGTCGGGGCGAAGGGATCGCTAGACTTCAGCGGTAACGCTGAAGCGAGACAGATGATAGCCAAAACAGAACACGGCTTACCGGCTTGCTTCCTTTTTTTTGTACCATGGCCTCTTCGTCCGGCTTTTGTGAAAGAGCCGATGGTTGAAAGAGCGTCTGATATTTTTTTGTGGGATTGACCAGGAGGTGTTTATGAAAGTGGCGATTGCGTCGGATCATGCCGGCTATGAGCTGAAGGAAAAAATGGTCCCCTTCATTCGCACTCTGGGCTATGAGCTGAGCGATTTGGGGCCCGATGGTCCTGACCGGGTGGACTATCCGGATTATGCCATTACGCTTTGTCAACAGGTGGTCTCCGGCCAGTTCGATCGCGGAATTTTGATCTGTGGGACGGGGGTCGGAATGGCCATTACGGCCAATAAGGTTCCGGGGATCCGCTGCGGCTCTGTCTCGGAGGCCTACTCAGCCCGCCGGTCTCGCCAGCATAACAACGCCAATGTCATCGCCTTTGGCGCCCGTGTGGTGGGGGAGGACGTGGCCCAGGACATCGTACGGGCTTTTTTGGAAACGGAGTTTGAAGGCGGTCGCCATGCCGATCGGGTACAAAAAATCATCGATTACGAGCAAAAAAAAGGCCAGGCCTGATCCAGAGTATGTAGGTTTGTAAATGATGTGAGACCAAAAAAGTAAGTTGAGATCTCCTGTATGCTATCCTAATTACTGGCGGGCTAGCCCGCCA
>CABTYV010000033.1 GCA_902489145.1 uncultured Tissierellia bacterium
AATGGTCATTGGCCAGAACTATGATAAGAAATATGTGACGGTCTCAGAATTGGGCGCGGAAGGCGCCCTGGCCCTGCTTTTGAAGGATGTGTTGGATCCGAATCTGGTCCAGACGCTGGAGCGCACACCGGCCTTCGTCCATGGCGGGCCCTTCGCTAACATTGCCCACGGTTGCAATACCCTGACGGCGACCAAGCTGGGTAGAAAGCTCGGCGATTACTGCATTACCGAGGCGGGCTTCGGTTCCGACTTGGGTGCAGAAAAATTCCTGGATATTAAATGCCGTTTCGGCCACATGCATCCGGATGCAGTGGTTTTGGTGGCTACGGTTCGCGCTCTGACCCACCACGGCGGAAGAGAACAGAAGAAGGAATATACACCGGAAGAGCTGCTGGCCTTTGAGGAGAAGGGATTGGCCAACCTCTTCCGTCATGTGGAAAACTTAACCGAAGTCTTCCATCTGCCGGTCGTGGTCGCCATCAACCAGTTTGCGACCGATACCAAGGAAGAGCTGGGCCTGCTCGCACACGCACTGGAGGAGCGGGGCATCGCCTACGCCCTGGCCAATGGATGGGCAGAGGGGGGCGCCGGCTGCAAGGCGCTGGCCCAGGAGGTGGTCGACGCTTGCGAACGGTCCAGCGCTGATTTCGCCTATTTATATGATTTGGATTGCCCGCTCAAGGAGAAGATGGAGACCATTGCGAAGAAGATTTACCGGGCCGGCAGGGTCCAGTTTGAGCGCGCTGCCGCCAACCAGATCAAGAAGCTGGAGCGGGAGGGCTATGGCAAGCTGCCCATTTGTGTAGCCAAAACGCAGTACTCCTTTACGGACGACCAGAAGGCGCTCAATGCCCCCGAAGGCTTTACTTTAACCATCCGGGACGTCCATCTTTCTGCGGGCGCGGGCTTCATTGTCATGTTGACCGGCTCGATCATGACCATGCCGGGTCTGGGCAAGGAACCGGCGGCCATGCGGATGGATGTATCCGAAGACGGGACCATCGCGGGGCTATTCTAAAAAATGAGACCACGCGAAGAATGGAATGAAAAGCAGGTGGAGGTCGATCGCTGGCTGGAGGCCCTGGGTCATCCGGAGCGTGGGCCGGTCTTCTTCTATGTCGTGGGGACCAATGGCAAGGGGTCCGTCGGAAGAGCCCTGGCCCAGGCCCTATCCGAAATCACCCAGACGACGGTGGGCCACTTTCTCTCGCCCCACATCCACCGTTACAATGAGCGCATGATGCGGGGCGATCGGGCCATTTCCGATCAGGCCCTGGAGGCGGTCCAAAACAAGCTGGCTCAGGTGGAAAAGCAAGAAGGCCTGCCTGCCTTACCCTACTTCATCCATTCCTTCGTGGAGGCCATGGAAGCCTTTCGAGACCTGCCATTTGTGGTGATTGAAGCAGGGATCGGCGCCCGAGAGGACGCCACCAATATTTTGCCCTTTGACTTCGTGGTATTGACCTCCATTTCCAGGGACCATACCAATATCTTGGGCAAGACCTTGTCCGAAATTGCCTACCAGAAGGCCTCCGCCATTTTGCCGGGCCAATGCTTTGTCTCCTCCAACCAGGTAGCGGAGGTAGAGGCAGTCATCCGCTCCATGGCCCAGGAGCGGTCGAGTGAGCCCCTCTTTTTCGATCCCGCCCAGGTCAGCATCGCCCAGGTGCATCTCCCCGGAGCAGGCTATCAAGTCGATTTTGATCGGGCGGACCTCTTTTCAAAAGAAGCCGTCGAAGAAGGGCTCGCCCCAGGGGCCGAGGATTGGCTCATGACCTTCCACTATGAGGGCAGCTGGCTGAGTGGAGACTACGAAGTTCCCATGGTGGGGCGCTACCAGATGCAGAATATGGGCACGGCCCTTTTGGCTTTGGAGGTGCTTTTGGATGGGGAGAATAGCCCCTCGGAGCGTCTTCGCCCCTATTTGACCGCCCAATCGCAAGACCAGAGGCGGGCGGCCGTCCATCGGGCCCTGGCCAAATGCTTTTTGCCGGGGCGTCTGGAGCTGGTTTCCTATCGGCCCATGATTTTGATTGACGGGGCCCACAACGATGGGGCGGTAGACCTGCTTTTGGAAAATCTCCACTGGCTGGGCTTCACCAAACAAGGCCCCTACGGGGCCCCGGCCCTGATCTACGGGACCCATCTCCATAAAATTTCGGAGGCCAAGCGGGACGCCCTCTTCCGGGAGGTGGATGCAACCTATCCGGTGGAGGTGGAGGAGGTGCCGGATGAAGCGCGCTACGCGGCAGTGGTAGCGGCTATTGACCAGGCGCTGAAGGACGATCCCCATCGGCCCTTGCTGATCGCCGGCTCGCTTTACCTTTTAGAAGGGGCCAGCCGCTATCTGGCCCGCCGGACCCAGGCATAGTCAACAAAAAGAAAAAGCCTTGTGGCAGCCCCGAACGCGGGGGACCACAAGGCTTTTTTATGTATCAGGCCGGTGGGCCCTCTTTTCGAACGGGATGCTGCTATCGGTAGAGGCGGTAGAGCCCGGTCACCACCCCCAGAATCCGGCAGTTCTGTACGAGAATGGGGGCCATGGCAGCATTTTCGGGGCGAAGCTCGATGTAGTCCCGGTGGCGATAGAAGGTCTTGACCGTGGCACTGTCATCGATGAGGGCGACCACCTGCTGGCCGTCCCGGGCCGTATCCTGCTGCTTGACGATGACATGATCCCCATCGTAGATACCGGCCTCGATCATGGACTCTCCGTGCACCTGGAGAATGAAGTAGGAGGATCCATCCTGACGGAAGAAGGAACGAGGCAGGTAGAGGGCATCCTCTACGTGATCCTCCGCGTAGATCGGAGCCCCCGCCGCTACGGCACCGTACAGGGGCAGGGCCATGACCTGATCCGACCAGTCGGAGACGGGTGGGGCGGGCGTTTTTTTTCTTGAGGAAGCTGGCCTGGGCGCAGAGGCAGGAGCATGCTTTGGGGCAGGCGCTGATGGCGAAAGGACGTGTAGCGGGCCCTGGGCCTTTTTTTCAGGTGCCGCCGTCTTTTTTGCCGCAGCAGCGCCCCCGACAGAGGCTTTTTTATGCACGACCTGGAGGGAGCGATAAACCCCTTTTTCCATCGAAAGCCAGCGCTCGGAGATCAGGGCATGCACATCGCGGTAGACGGTCGATGTCGAAGCAATGCCTAGTCCGTCCGCGATTTCCCGGTAGGAAGGGGGGTAGCCCTTGCGCTCGAGGTGGTCGGCAATAAACTGGAAAACCCTTCTCCGTCTCTCTTGGGACGTCATGACGCGCTCCTTTCTTTCTATCGAACAATTATTCTTTTTTATTATATCGACTTTCAGACGAAAAGGAAAGGCGTCCTGTTATTTTTTGGCTTGTTGTTCCCCTGCGGGATCGGTTAAAAAGAATGATCCAGGGTAAAGATAAAAATAGAACGCAATAGACACAAGTGCCCGGCGAAGAACGGCTAGCAATCTTGTCCGCTGGGCAAAACAAGGAGGTCAGTATGGTTCGTTTTTTTGTATGTGAAGAATGTGGCAGCTTAGTCGCTAAGGTCAATGAGGCCAAACCGACGCCCGTATGCTGCGGACAGCCCATGAAAGAGCTGAAGGCCAATACGGTTGATGCGGCAAAAGAAAAGCACGTACCGATCATTGAGCGCGAGGGCAACAAGGTCCATGTCGAGGTCGGTTCCACCCTCCACCCCATGGAGGAGGATCACTGGATTGAGATCATTGCGCTGGTCCAGGGGGACAAGGTTCAGATCCAGACCCTCAAGCCGGGGGATGAGCCCAAGGCGGATTTCTTGGCCGAGGAAGGCCCGGTGACGGCTTACGAGTTCTGCAATAAGCATGGCCTTTGGAAGGCCGAAGCCTAGCTTCGCTCCATCAAGTGAGCAGATTTCATCAAAAAAGGCTGCTGCAGGGTGTTCTGCAGCAGCCTTTTTTATTGGAAAAAAGACCCAGTCCGCCGCTATCGCAGCGAAAGAATCTCCTCGCGTAAAAGCTGGGCCACAATCTCAGCAAAGCGGTCAATATTTTTGATATAAGCCAGACTGTGGCCATAGATGCGCTTGGCGGCGGGCAGGTCTTCCTCCTGGCCGGTAAAAAGTCCGAATAAGGCGACCCCACTTTCCTGAATCCGCCGAACCTGTAGGGCCGTATCCTCGATGGCTCGTTCCTCCCGATAGGAAGCCTTCCGGTCAAAGGAATGGATATTGATCCCCACCCGCTCATCGAGCGGCTTACCGTCCGAAAGGACAATCAGCACATTTTTCGTATCACTTCGCCGCCGCATCCGAGCCTCCACGAGGTGGAGGGCATAGCCGTCTCGATTGGCCGCATCTGGAAAGTAGGAGAGGATCGCGCGGGGGTCCTTGACTTCATCATAGTCATAGAATTGGCGCAGGATGGTATAGCCCTGCTGACTCTGAAAGGAGGTCACCCGAAAAGGAAGCCGGCACCGGTCCAGAGCCCGGGTCAAGATATAAGCCTGGCTGGCGACCCGCTCCTTTTGCTCCAGCTGGGAGGCAGAGGAGTCGAGGAGGAGGTCAATGATCAGCCGGCCCGGCTCCTCGTGGTGGGGATCCATAAAGACCTTTCGGTCCTTCAAAATGGGCTGGCGCCAGACGCGCTCTGTGAGCAGAAGCCCATGGTCCTCCAGGCTTGGACCCAGGTCCGCCTCTCCCTGGATGGCGGACTTGATTTTTTCGCTGAGCTGCCTGCTGGCCCGGTGGATCTGGCGGGCATGGGCCCGTACATATCGTTCGTTATCAATGCGAGCCCGGCGCATGAGCCGCTGGCGGTAGGGGAGGGCCGACAGGGCCTGTCGCGCAGCCTGCTCTCCCTCATCCAGGTGCCAATATTCCGATCCCATGGCCCGGCTGCCCTCCTCCGCCAATGCCTTATCAATATCAGCTGGATCCGTCGGAAAGCCTTTGGTGATCAAAAAATGCTCCTTGCGGTGGAGGCCCTGGGCGACGATTTTCAGCAGGCGCGCCTCAGCGGCTGCATCTAAAAGCGAGGGGCCGTAATTGGCCTCTATAAAGGCGCGCACATCCCGCATTCGGTGGAGCTTATGGGCGGCTGTTCGGTCCTGGTCAAAGGACTTCTTGGAATCATCCAGGAGAATATTTTCATTGAACTCCGCTGAGCCGACGCTCATCTCCTCGAAGAGCTCCTCGTCCGAAAGTGCCCGCCCCCGGTCGGGAGAGGCTTGCTGCCCCTTTTCCTCCGAAGCAGGGGCTTTTTTTGATGGATGGAGGGCCTGGGCGCCGCCCGTTTGAAAGTGAAATTCCTCTGCCAGGAGCTCTTGCATTTCGGCAACAAAAGCGGTCGTCGGCAAGCCCGAAAGCCCCTCCAGACGGTCCAGCAAGCGGCGCTGGAGGGGGACCAGTTTGGGAACCCGGCCCAACACCCGCTCCCCATGCCCCCGGTCCAGCGCTTCCCCTTCGTCCTGAGCCGTCCTGCGCTCATAGGCGCGGACCCGTTCCTGCCAGAACTGGGTTCGAAGCCAGGAAAGCGCAGGTCGCTCCTGAAGTAGGTAGGTCGCGGCCGCTGCCTCTAACGGAAGCGCCATCAGGCGGGAAAAGAAGCGCCCTTCCGGACCTTGCGCCAGGAGCTGCGCCGCAAAAGCGCCCAGATGAGCGCAGTCGTGGACCTGCTGGAGGGCGCCTAAAATGGCAGGGGGATAATAAAATTGGGCGATAGAGTCTTCAAAAGCTCGGTCCCGCTGGAAAATGGCGCGAAGTGCCGTTCCCGCAGGCTGTGCATAGTTTTGACCGATGGCCCATTCGATATTGAGCAGCCTGCGAAATCGGTCCTCCTCCGCCTCGAGCCAATGGGCCTCCGACGGCTTAGTCAAGCCGGGCCTCCTCCCCCGCTGGAGGGTCTGAGAAGGCAGCATCCTCGTCCGAAGGGGCCTGTTTGAAAAGCGCCTGGGGGGGAGTTTTCTGGGGGATGCGGAGGGCTATGCAGTCCCGCACCAGATCCTGCTCAAAGGGATCGAAGCTTTTATTGACCAGGCCCATTTCCAGGGCCTGATGGGGCGGGAGCCCCTGGCGGATCAGCTGGATCGCGGCCAGAAGTCCTCGCAGGTCCACCGACTTGGAGGAGAGCTCCGCCTGATCCGATTTCAGCTGGAGGTCGTGGAAAAGACCGGCCAGCTGGACCGCCCATTCGTCAGTGAGATCCGCTTCCTGGCTCTGCAGGAGGCGGACCAGGGCCTCTTCTGTGATGGGGGGCATCTGCAGAATGAGAAAACGAGAGGCCAGGGCTTCATTGAGCTCCCTTGTCCCAATGTAGCCGTAGTTCATAGTGGCGATAAAGCGGGTTTCCTCTCGCAGATCAAAGCGGTCGTAGCCTGGCAGGTCAATGGAACGCCGGTAGTCCAGCGCTGCATGGAGGACGGCAACCGCATCATTTCGTGCCATATTGATCTCATCCAAAATCGCAAAGCCGCCGTGAAGGGCCGCTTCCAAAATGGGCCCGCGCCGATATTGGACCTGACCGTTTTGAAAGGTATCCGTGCCGATGAGGGTGCTGGCATCTGTATTGATATGAAAATTGACCGTCCAGGCGGGTCGCTGAAAGAGGTAGGCCAGGTTTTCAGCCAGCACATTTTTGCCCGTCGCCTTCGGCCCGGTCAAAAGGAGGTTTTCCCCCGCCAGCAGCGCAGAGATTGCTTGCTCCCAGACCCTCCGGCCCATATAAAAAAAGGGCGGCCGGCGAACGCGGATTGCCTCCTCTTTTTCCAGGGGATAGCGGTCCTGAAAGGCCTTTACGCGAGCGAGCAAATCCGCCCGCACCCCTTCTTTTTGTAAGTCATCCAGTAAAGTCATACTACCTCGTTCTATGGTGTTAAAAAAGGTGCTACTGCATAAGGACCCCTGCAGCAGCACCTTTTTTGAAAGCAAGTGGCTTCCTTAAAAAGAAATTCTTCCCTTCTGTTCCTCCTGATTAATGGAATAGTAGGCAGAAAACTCCTCCGGCTTTACATAAATATCCAACGATTCAATTTCTCCAATCTTATGGCCGGCCTGTTTCCAGTACTCCTTGGCCTGGGCGACCAGCGCTTCTTCACTGATCTCACGTCCCTGATACTGAATGACGATTTGGCTTTTTAACATCCCGATCCTCCTTGAAGATTTTCACCTGTCTAAATCCAAAAAGATCTTACCTTAAAATCAATAATTTAGCAAACAAATGGCTTAAAATAGCGTTTTCCGAATAGAATATTTCTTTTTTTTATTAAAAAAAAGAAAAACTGTGATTTTTTCATCGTTTTTACTGTTTCCCAGGTGATATGGCAAAAAGGCGAGAAGCCGTAGAGGAAGCTCATTCATGAGCACCCTCTTTGTAAAAAAGACCAGAATGAAGTAAAATGAAAGCCACTGCCTACCCGAAGAGACCTAGGATTCGTCTGATGGGGAAGCGCGAAGGAGAAGAGCAAAGGAGTCAATATGAGTTTTTTGGACCTGGTTTTGGTCGCCATCGGGGTATCGATGGATGCTTTTTCAGTGGCAATTTGTAAGGGCCTCTCGCTTCCTAAAATCGCGTGGCGGGATGCTTTATTGGTTGGCCTGTATTTTGGACTATTTCAAGCGATTATGCCCCTCTTGGGCTATCTGGGCGGGAGTGGATTTTCCGCACTCATCCAGCAGTGGGACCACTGGATCGCTTTTTTTCTGCTTTTATTTTTAGGGGCCCAGATGATTTGGGAGGCGCGCAAGCCCGAGTCCTGTCCGGTGGGCGGCCTAGATTTTCACACCATGCTCCCCCTGGCGATTGCCACCTCGATTGATGCCCTGGCTGTTGGCGTCACCATGGCCTTTCTGCAGGTGAACATTTTTCAGTGCGTTGGTTTTATTGGCCTGGCGACCTTCCTTTTTTCTGTGGCGGGCGTTTGGATTGGTCACTTTTTCGGGCAAAAGTTCCAACGGACGGCGCAAATTTTTGGCGGCCTGGTCCTCATTTTAATTGGCGGTAAAATTTTGATTGAACATACCGGAATTCTTTCCTAGGAGGCTGTTGTGTCGGGACGAGAAGATGCGATTACGAAGGGTCGGACCCCTGCAGGAAAGGCGTCTGATGGTGCGGAAGCCTGGCTTTCCAGAGGGACCGTGGTGATCCTTAGCATTGACGACTGGACGCGCCAGGGACAGGGGGTAGGTCATCTGAAGGTGGGGGACCACCTTTTTTTGCCTTCCGGGGAAAACAGCACCGCCCGTTCGGAGGCTTCCTCAGGCTCCCAGCCGGGCCTGCTCCTGGAGGAGGGGCATCCTTTTTTAGGCTTTACGCTCTTTGTCGAAGGGGCCTTTCCGGGAGACCGCGTGGAGGTTCGAGTCGTCAAGCGAAAAAAACAGTATGCTCAGGCCCAGCTGGTCCGTCTTCTGGAAGCATCTGCTCAGCGGCGGCCAAGTCCCTGTCCGTATGCGCTCTCCTGTGGGGGCTGCCCCTTGATCGAGATGGCGCCCGCCTTCCAGGAGGCGTGGAAAAAATCGCTTATCGCCGGGACCCTGCGCCATGTGGGGGGACATTCAGTCGCGGAGGTGCCCCTGGTAACCGGACCCGAATGGGGCTACCGGAACAAGCTGACCATGCGGGTGGACGATCAGGGCCGGTTGGCCTTTTTGGGGGCCAAATCCCACCAGCGCGTGGCAATCGATCACTGTCTGATTGCCCATCCGGCCATCAACCATCTGATCGAGTGCTGGCAGCGGGAGGTGGCACCGAAGCTTTCTTCTGAGGGAAAGGATTTTCAGATTTTCTCGGTCCTGCTTCGGGCCAATCAGGCAGGTCAGAGCTTGGTCCATCTCATTACCAGCCCGCTCTCTTCTTTGCAAGCGCAAAAGCTGGCTCAGCTGCTTGGCATTTTGTCTGCCCATGTCCTTTCACGATCCGAAGCCCACCAGGCCCAGGACACGGTGATCCATCCCCCGATTTTTTTTGCCAGTGAAGCGCGAGCACTTCCGGAGAAGGTGCTGGGCCTTGCAGCTGCGATCTCGCCCGCTTCTTTTTTTCAGGTGAATCGATTTTTGCTGGAGCCCCTCTATGCCAATGCCATCGCCCTCTTCCGCAGCCTGGGCTCCTTGCAGGGGCGGCGGATCTTCGATCTGTACTGTGGCACGGGCCTAACCAGCCTCCTGCTGGCCAAGGAAGGGGCGCAGGTCACAGGGATTGAGCTGGTCTCCTCGGCGATAGAGGATGCCCGACGAAACGCTCAAAGCAATGGCCTTTCCACGCCGCGTTTTTTCGCTGGACGGGTGGAGGCGCTTTTGCCCCGCCTGCTGAAGGAATCCGATGAGGCAACCATGGGCGAGGCCTGGGCCTTGGTTGATCCCCCTCGGGCGGGGCTTTCCGCCTCCGTTTCAGAGGCCATCGGCCAAAGTGCCTTGCGCGCCCTGGTTTATATTTCCTGCGATCCAGCCAGCCTTTCGAGAGATTTAAAGGTGCTTTCAAGCTTTGGTTTTGTGGTTCAAAAGGTACTTGGAGTGGATCAATTTGTGCAGACGGGGCATGTGGAGAGCGTGGTATTGATGTCAAGAAAATAGAATAAAGGCTTAAAAAAGAAAAAAGAGCGGGTGAACTATGACTTATGGAAAATAAGGATCATTATGATAACATGAGCTAATAATTCATTAAGGATTTATTCAAAAACGAATTAGCAAAGAATGTTACAGCGTTTTTAAGTTTCAAGTAATGTACATTACATTGAAAAATACATTTATATTCTGGGGGAACTTATGAAATTAATTAGACCAAATAGAAAGTATATCCAAAGCTATATGGAAGCAATTGAAGAAGATGAAATTTTTAGGCCTCATGCAGAAAGGATTTTTAGTGATCCTGAGACAATCATAGACCGTTTTTATAATTTTGAACATGGTATAAATTTGCCTATAAATTATGTTAGAGCCACTACATTTTGGTTGATAGATAATGAAAAATTTATTGGTGAAATTAGTATTAGGCATGAGTTAAATTCTTCTTTAACTAATTATGGTGGTAATATAGGATACGAAATTAGGCAATCTGAATGTATGAAGGGGTATGGAACAAAAATGCTCTCTATGGCACTTAAATATTGTAAAGAGGCTTTGAATCTAAATAAGGTTTTGATTACATGTGATGATAACAATATCGGATCAATAAAAGTTATAGAAAATAATGGTGGAATTTTGGAAAATAAAGTAATAAATAGACTATCAAGAGGAATTGTTACAACAAGAAGGTATTGGATTAATATATAGAAAAAAAGATTCATTTAATCTGTGCGATATTTAAACTAATTGGCATACTCTCACATACGAGGCTTTTGAAAAATTTCAAAATTTATCTATACTGACCACTCAATCCATGTGGAGACCATCGTCTTGATGTCACGGGAAGGGTGAAAACCGTTGAAATCAATGGGTTTGGGAGATTTCGACTATTTTGAAAAAAAGTTAGCAAGAAAAATTTCACAAACCCGGATATGGACTCATCGGGGGATAGTTGAGTGGACTCAATAGATAACAGAGCTATTTTCGGCTCTTGAGTCTGTGGGTTAGATGTTTTGGACTGCTGAGTCTGTGCGATGGATATTTTGGGCCTCTTGAGTCTGTGGGATGGATGAATTTTGGGGTTGAAGCTGTGAGTTAGATGTCCACGAACGGGAAGAAAAGATGAATCGAACACGAAGATCTTCATAGAGCAAGAAAAGGAAATGGGGGTAAGAGTATGTGGCTTTTGTTAGGTGGAGGGTCGATCCTTTTTGCTGTCATCAATCTGGTATTTTCACTTCAAAGTAAAAGTTCAAAATGGTATGGCTTTATTAGCTTATCACTGACGGCATTGACCGTTTGTGCTTTTTACTCGGATGGTGCCATGCGAGTTATCCATGAGGATTGGGGAGGGCTTATGGATATCATGCCGACCATGAGCAAAGCATTGTGGTTTTGTGTCTTAGCATCGATTCTGATCAATTCCATTCCTCTTTTTAGGGATAAAAAATGAGTTAGATAAGCGAACAGAGTATAGATGCACTTGCCAGAGGGACCCTATCTTTGCTCTTTCCCCATAAACCTTGCCCCCGACTTTAAGCAAACTCCAACTCGTCCTTTTTCACCTTGGTTTCCTAATTAAGCGGACTGTCCTTGTCCTTAAATTCCATATTGTACACTTGACTTGAGCCGGAGGGAGACCTTTATCCTAGGAATAGAAGGAGGTGTGCTATGTTATCGCATGAGATTCAAGAGAGAACAAATTTAAGCCGAAAAGCTCTGGAATATTATGAAGAGAAAGGCCTGATTCATCCCTTACGTCTGGAAAACGGCTATCGTGATTATTCAGAAGACGACCTTCAATTATTGCAAAAGATCAATGTCCTTCGAAAACTGGGCCTTTCCACGGATGAAATCATGGAATTGAAGAAGTCAACGCCTGCTTTACTGTCTTCTCTGCTGAGAAAAAAACAGGTTATGCTTAACATTCAAAGTCAACAGAACAAGTTAATGAGCAGGTTGGTTGAAGGCGAGAGCATAAATGTGATCGAGCAAGAACTCAATCGTCTGGATAGGGAGAAGACGATCTACGATCAATTGACGTTACGATTTCCCGGCTATATCGGGCAGATGTTCTTCTTTTCCTACAAAGCATTTTTTCAGGAGCCCATTCGAAAAGGCGGACAAGCAGCTTTTGAACAATATATTCAATACCTGGATCGCTTACCTTCTTTTGAACTAACGGCAGAAGAAAAAGAAGAAATAGAAGAATTAACGGCAGAATTTGATGCTGAAACTTTAATGGAGCTCAATCAAGAAAAAATGAAGGCGATTGATTCGCCTGCGGAGTGGATTGAGCAAAACAAAGAAAACATCGATGTTTATAAAGCCTATACTGAAAGCGAAGTTTACGGGAACAGTACTGTCAAACGGGTGCGTGACAAATTAAGATCTTTTCTATTGGATCATCAATATTATGAGATTGCGATCCCGCTGATCCGGAGATTTAGTCGAAGCTATGACGAGTATTACGAAAAATTATTAAAGGCCAACCAGATCTATTTGGAGCAGAGTGCGAAAGAGAATGAGTAAGGGTGAAGGTAAAAAGATTTTTCGAGAGTAACATATCCTTAGAAACATTTTCGTATGTAATGCTGGGCTTCTACTTGCCCGGCATTACTTTTTCACCATCACCTTCATCATGGATACCATTATAGAATTTGAAAAGGATTGCATAAAAGAAAATTATAAGTTACAATAAACTTGCAAGAATGTAGGACGCTGAGGAATTAAGGACGAAATTATGAAGAAGAAATGGTTGTCTGTTTTTGCAGTTGCGTTGGTTGTATTATTTTCCTCCAATGCGCTTGCTGCCAATCTCGATGATGGTGTTTGGTCTTATGGAGGCCATCACGAAATTGGAAAGTGGGGGGCTTTTTCAAATTACTGGCACCCAACTGAAAAACATTGGTCACAAGTTGTCAGGCATAGTGATTCAGAGTCAGATAAAGGATATGCTGATGCGGATAAGACATCTAAAGCATTCCTTCACACAAGTATTGGAGAAAAAGTTAGTTTTTATCTTGGCTTCTAGTATTTGATATGAATGGGGCTATCTTTGACAGCCCCATTCTGTTTTCATAATATTGGCTCCCAAAGGAGGTTGTGATGAAGAGATGGTTTACAAGTTTGACTTCAATCATTTTTGTTCTATTTTTTTGTTTTATCCTCCAGGAAAAGCCGGATGGTATGCTCTTTACGATGTATCCGAATGTGCTCGTCTTATCGATGCCTCAAGATTTAGATTGGCAGGATGTAGAAAAGGATTTAGACAAGCTGGGCAAAGAAACCAACAGTCTCATTAGTTTACGTATTGCACAGCCAACGGATGAAGATGGAAAGACGTCCCATTTTTCCTACCTTCTATTCGGTCCAGGGAAGTTGCCCCAGGGTATGACAGAGGCTAGCAGCCAGGATCAGGAGAAAGTGGACCCGGTCAATTCCTACAGCATCTTACGTGGCTCCCTTTCTCAGGAGAGGCTAGCTGAAGTCCTTCGTTCTCATGGGGCGAAGACGGAGTATTTTCCCGATGATCATTCTTTATTTTCCTTAGTTCTAGGCTATCTCCCACGGCCATCACTTAGTTTTAGCTTGCTTCTTTTCGGCCTGCTTTTCATTCTTCTCATCACGATGCGCCGGATTCAAGACCTTAGAAAATCAGGGATACAAGTCCTTTCGGGCCTAGGCCGTTGGCATCTTTTAAAAGCATCCCTGCTGGACGATGTATTCGCTATTTTGCTAGGCTTTTTCGCAGCGGGTCTTGTTTCGGTTTTCTTTCTTATCTTTACCAGACTTTGGAACGACAAATTTATTCTCTTCCTTTTGACTTGTGCCGGAATCTATGCCATAATCCTACTTATTTTATCCCTTCTGATGGAACTCATTTTTTGGCGAGTGCTGAGAAAAAGCCATTTAATTGATCTTATAAAGGGGAAAATGCCTATTAAGTCGGCCCTTGCGGTCCTATTAATTGGGCAAGGAATCGCTTTTTTGGCAGTTGGCTTTGGAACCCACATGGTCACTGTCGTCTATCCTTTGTATCAAACGATTCAGGAGGGGACGGAGGCATGGGCCAAGCGATCGGATGCTTTTCATTTTAGTATGAATATAGGTGCCTTTGATCCTTATCAAAAAGAATTGCAAAATCAGCGGGATTTAGCCTGGTACGATTTCACGGCGGACGCTTTTATGGATGATGACGTTTTCTATTGCGAGCATTTTTTACGAGAGCAGGACCCAATTTTGCCAAGTCTGGAGGAAAGTCGGAAAATTTTGCTGGTTAGCCCATCCTATTTAAAACGGGAGGAAATCCTTGCCGATCCAAATGAACAAAGAAAGATGGAACACTTGCAGGAAGGCGAATTTGGTCTAATCCTGTCCAAGAATTGTTCCAGAGAGGAAAAATCCAAGGCTGAGAAAGCTCTTCAAAGCTATCTCTATGAGGCTTTTTGGGGAAAAGAATCCAAGCGAAGTAAAGAAGATATACAACCTATTCGTTTGCTAAGTGCGAAAGCGGACCCGGTTTTCTTTTATAACTATGAAGGGAAGCCACCAAGACAATATCTGGAGCATCCCTATATTCTTGTGCTGACGCCTAAAGCTACAGGCAAGTCTATCACTTCTGCAAAGCAATGGTCTTCTCGAATCGATGCCTATCTCCTATTTCCCAGTTTTGATAGGGTAGAACAGCTTCTTCATAAACATGGATTAAGCAGGTCTGTTTCTCATATTAAAAATACAAGGAATGTATACCTAGAGCATGTGGCAGGCTACCGTTTTGAGTTGATTACCTTATTAATTGGGAGCATCATTGGTACACTGACAGCGGCCGTTTCCTTTGTGGTCATGAATCGTTTGTATTTCGAACACTTCCGACGAATGATTTTTATTCGAAGAATTTCAGGCTTTTCTTTTTTCAAAAATCATGAAAGCTATTTAAAATTACAAGGAGGGGTGATGGCAGGCGGCCTGATCTTACTTTTCGTTTTATCCCGTAAAGTTCTACTGAATCTTCTGGTCTTTCTTGTATTTATGGTGATGGAGGGCATCCTTCTTCATCGGCAAATGAAGAGAGAAAATCGAAGTGCCGTTACCTTATTGAAAGGAGAATAGAGATGATGGAACTGATTAAAGTCCAAAAAAGCTATGGAGATCATCAAATTTTCAAAGATTTGTCCTTTCGTTTTAAAGCTGGAAATATTTATGCTTTAATCGGGAAAAGCGGATCCGGCAAAACAACTCTTCTCAACATGATGGCCAAGTTGGAAGCTTGGAATGGAGGACAAATCATCTACCGTGGAAAAGCCTTGGAAAGCTATAAGGAGCGGACCTTTTTTGAAAAAGAACTGGGCTATCTCTTCCAAAATCTTGGCCTTATTGAGAATGCGAGTGTGGCTGAAAACCTGGACTTAGGACTTGTAGGAAAAAAGATGAGTAAGGAGGAAAAGAAGCAGGCTTTCCGAGACGTTCTGGCCAAGGTGAATCTATCTTATCTTCCTTTGGATCGAAAGATCTATACGTTGTCGGGTGGGGAGGCGCAGCGCATATCGGTGGGCAAGTTGATGCTGAAGAAGCCCTCCCTGCTTTTAGCGGATGAACCCACAGCGTCCCTGGATCCCAAAACGGCCGATGAGATCTTAAAACTGGTCTTTCAAATGCGTGATCCTGAGCGTCTGATTATCATTGCAACCCATAGTCCGGAAATCTGGCAACGTTGCGATGAGGTTCTTGCTATTTCCTAGATGAGCTTACCCCCAAACTTCAGATTTTTGATGTCCTGGTTTTTTTTCAAGCAGAAGACGGCAT
>CABTYV010000034.1 GCA_902489145.1 uncultured Tissierellia bacterium
ATCGTGGGCGCCTATTTGCACCGGCTCCATCGGTCCTTAGCCCATTTGAGTGAGCAGGTAGATGCCCTTCTTTACACCAATGAGCCGCCTCACTTCGAGGATATGGAAGAAGGGTCGCTTTATATCCTGCAGAGTGAAATTCAGAAGCTGGCCATCCGACTCAAGGAACAGGCTGATTTGCTCCAGTCAGATAAGCTGGTGCTTCAGCGGGCGATGGAGGATATCTTTCATCAGCTTCGCACGCCCTTGACGGTGCTTTTTATCCAGTTGGAGCTGCTGAAGGAGGAAGGACTTTCCGGATCGGAACGGCAAGCCCTGATTCGCCAGATCAGCCGGGCCTGCCATCGGATGCAGTGGCTGGTGGAATCGCTGCTTACGATGTCCAAAATCGATGCGGGAACGATCCTTTTCCAAAAAAAGCCCGTATTGCTGGCGCGCCTGGTGGATGACGCGCTGGCTACCTTTGCCATTGGCCTGGAGCTACAGGAAATTCGGGTAGAAAACGCGGTCGATGACGAAGCCTTCCTGGGCGACCGGAAGTGGAGTCGGGAAGCCATTGAAAATCTGATCAAGAATGCGATGGAGCACCTCCCGAAAGGGGGGCAATTGAAGATTTCAGCCCAGGAAAATCCAATTTTTACGGAGCTTGTCATCGAGGACAATGGGCCTGGATTTGATCCATCCGACCTCCCCTTTTTATTTAAGCGCTTTTATAAGGGGAAAAATGCGGGTGAAAACTCCATCGGAATTGGCCTGGCCCTATCCCAGAAAATCATCGCCGCCCAGAACGGGACGATTCAGGCCGAAAACCGACTGGAAGGTGGGGCGCGTTTTCGCATTCGCTTTTACAAAAAAATCATTTAAAAGAAAGATCCCTGCTTATATCCAGCCCCTGCGCTTTGTGCAGGGGTTTTTTCATGATCCTGTGCGTCTTTTTTAGGAGAAATCTGAAATCTGTCACGGGCCTGTCACTTTCCTTCGTTATGCTAGAGAAAAGAAATCCAAAACGGAGAAAGGAAGCGAAGGATGGAAGTACTGAAAGTGGAACATTTGGTGAAGACCTATGGAAAAGCACCTCAGGAAGTCCGGGCCCTAAATGATGTGTCCTTCTCGGTCCAAAAGGGCGAGTTTGTCGCCATCATTGGCCCCTCCGGGTCGGGAAAATCAACGCTGCTTCATGCCCTGGGTGGGGTGGACCGTCCGACCAGTGGCAGGGTGCTGGTGAATGGACAAGACGTCTACGCCCAAAATGATGAAAAGCTCGCGATCTATCGTCGTAGGGAGGTGGGGTTGATTTATCAATTCTACAACCTGATCCCTGTGCTCAATGTGGTGGAGAACATGACCCTGCCGGTCTCCCTGGACGGACGGGCGGTTAATGAACAGCGCTTACAGGACCTGCTCCAGACCCTGGGGCTGGAGCGGTATCAACATTCCTTGCCCAACCAGCTCTCTGGTGGTCAGCAGCAGCGGGTGTCCATCGGTCGAGCGCTGATGAATGCCCCTTCTCTGGTGCTAGCGGATGAGCCGACAGGCAACCTGGATTCGAAGAACTCACATGACATTGTCGCCCTGTTGAAGCACTACAACAAGACGCTGAAACAGACCCTCCTAGTCATCACCCATGATGAATCGATCGCCCTTCAGGCGGACCGCATGATCAACCTGATCGATGGCCAGATTGTTTCAGATGAGCCATTGGGGAGGCAGTCATGAAGGTCCTGCGTGCTTTTACCAAAAGGAGTTTGAAGCAGCATCGGAGTCGAACCTGGGTGACGATCTTCGGGATCCTCATTTCCATGACCATGCTCACGGCTGTGACGATGGGTGGCTACTCCTGCCTGCATTATTTAGAAGCAATTGAAACAGAAAAAAATGGCGCCTATCACGGCTACTGGCAGGGGCTAAACGAGCAAGAGGTGGAGGAGACGAAGCGTCTGCCCAACCGGAAAGCCCTGTCGATTTGGCGCGAGGTGGGCTTTGCGGAGTGGACCAACCAAAATGAACACAAGCCCTATTTGCGCATTCTTTCCATTGACGAAGAGGCGCCCAAGCTGGCAGCCATCCACCTTCTTTCCGGTCGATTGCCGGCGCAACCCGATGAGATCATTTTGCCGGATCATCTGCAACAATCCGATTCCGTTCGCTACCAGGAGGGCGATCTGCTGAGCCTTGAGGTGGGCCGGCGGGTGGTGGACGGAAAACCGGCCCTGAATGATCCGGCCCGGGAGGAGGTGGCCCTTCAACTGGGCCAAGAGGCCATCCAGGGAAAACAAAAGAAGACCTACCGTGTGGTAGGCACCTACCACCGCCTTTCTTTCGATCTGGAACCCCGTCAGTTGCCGGCTTATACGGCTTTCACAGCAGGTCCGGCTTCGGGCCCGGCTACGGTCCTGTTCTCCTTCGAAAACCTGGGGGAGGGGATAAAGGAAATAGAGGAGCGCGGCCAATTGATCCGGGAGGAAGTCGGAGAAAGGAACACAATATTCAAGGGCAACCTTTTTTACGTCAATTATCACCAAAGCCTGCTTTTGGCCCAGGGCAATATCCTGAATTCTGATATAGCTCGAATCGTGGCAATTTTTGCCAGCATTCTGATCGCTCTGATCGTTTTTTCGACCATCGTACTGATCTACGACGCCTTCTCCATCTCGATCACGGAGCGAACCCGGCAATATGGTCTCTTAAAATCCATCGGGGCCACCAACCGGCAGATCCGACATAGTATTCTTTACGAGGGACTGCTGGTCAGCCTGCCCGCAATTTTCTTTGGTGCGCTGGTCGGCCTGGCGGGCCTTGCCATCGCCTTTCGGCTGCTTTGCGCCTATTCTGAATTTTTTACCACCGAGATCTATCCGGGGCATAGCTTATCCTTAGGCGTAGCCATCCGTTTCTGGCCGATCCTCTTGGCCGGGCTTCTTTGCCTCATGACCACGCTCTTTTCGGCTCTTCTTCCTGCCCTTCGGGCCATGCGCCTGACGCCCATTGCGGCGATCCGGCAGAGTCAGGATATACGGGTGAAAGCCAAGCAGGTTCAGCTCAACCCTTGGCAGAGACGGTTGGACATCGCTGCTCAGCTGGCCTTAAAGAATCAAAAACGAGACCGAAAACGCTACCGTGCGACTCTTTTTTCCCTTATTTTTTCGGTCATTCTCTTTGTGCTGACCACCTCCTTTACGGATCAACTCCGGACGCAGCTGTCTGCTCAAATCGATGATTTTGGCGGAGCGGACCTGCATTATGGATTTGGATATAACGTAAGTGGGGAGCTTGCGGAAGAGGGACCCTATCGCTGGGGGAGGGAGGCGAACCGTAAAGAGGAGGTCGAGGCCCGCTATACCCTCGCCTATCAAGAGCGGCTTTTAGGTCAAATGAAGGAGCTTCCCTCGGTTCAGAGCGCTCAGCTGAGCTTTACAAATAGCGGGCTCGTTCGCCTGGATGCAGCGCTTTTTCACCCCGACTATATTCAGTGGGTCCGCCAGTTGGATCCCCAGGCGCGCAAAGAATTTGGTATGTCAGAGGAGAAAAAGCTAGAGGTCCGGCAATGGCAGTTGGGCAGTGATCCGATCCGTATGACGCTCCCCATCTGTTTTCTGGATGACGAGGCTTTTCACACCTATGCCAGGCGTCTTCGTTTGGATCCGGAAGCTTTTCAAACGGGATCGGGGTTTCGGGCAATTCTATACAATGTATACCAGTCCGAGCAACGGGATTTGCCGAAGGGCCAGCGGCCAATTCAGCTTCCCCTGTTGAAAAATCAAAAATCAGTGACCGTCTTTTATCTGGCCTACCAGCTTCCGGAGTTCATGAATCCAGATCAGGTGGAATTAAGTATCCCGGCTCGAAATCAAGCGGTGTATGATCTCCCACCCAGAGAAAATCCTGAGGGAGCAGGCAAGACGGAGCTGAGGCCCATCCGTCTTCCTGCCGAGAAGGTCGAGCGTCCTAAAAAAATAGAAGTCGCTTTGATGACGGACCAAAAGCCCCTGGGCGCTGGGACAGGCAGTCCCTGTCTCTATTTGCCCCTATCCAAATCCACCAGCTTTTTTACGGCATCCGAGCGCCGATATCTGGACTTTCAGGGAGCCATTGATATGAGTGCGAAGAACCACATGCAGGCGTCCAGGGAAATCGAGGCGTTGTCGAAGGGGGACCATCAGGATCACCATCTCTATAACCATCGAGCGGTACAGGAGAGCAATTGGCGGATTCTGGTGATCGTCCGATCCTTTATCACGCTTTTTGTAGCCATGATGGCCCTGATTGCAATGGCAAATATGTTTAATGCCATCTCGACCAGTATGATGCTCCGCCGTCGCGAGTTTGGTGTACTCAAATCCATTGGGATGTCCGACCGGCAGTTGAAAAAAATGCTCCTAACCGAGGGACTGAACTATGGGCTGCGGGCGATGCTTTATTCCCTGCCCCTGAGCCTCCTGCTTTCCTACCTGCTCTACCGTTTCATTTCTCAAAACGCCTTCCAGACGCCCTTCCAGCTGCCCTGGAAGAGCCTGCTAATCTCCTATATCGTGATCTTTATGGTGGTTTCGCTTCCCATCCACTATGCAAAAAGGAAGTTGGATCTGGATCATCCTATGCGGTGGCTGAAGGGAGAAAACTTCTAAAAAATAACTTTCGAACGTGCCGGCAGGACGGAGTGCCGGCACGTTTTTTTATCCCGGTTCAAAACCGAAAAAGTCCCTTTCTCCTTCGGGATCGGGGGCAGGACCATGCTATAATAGAAAAAGAGAAAACAAGACCTTTTGGAATCCGACTCCGTGCCCTGTCCCTCTTTCTTTAATGGAGGGGCCGGGCGCCTGGGATCCGGAAGGATGGCAAGCATTGGCAGGGACGTAGAGATCGCAGCAGAAGGAGTATGGTATGAAAAAATTGGGCAAAGCCCTTTTATTGATTATTCTATTGGCTGGCTTTTCGATGGGGGGCTTTTTCCTCGGGGCCAATTCACGCCTGGCCAGCCCCTTGGGGGGCATGACCAAGGGCGATGCGGAAAGCCGTCGGATGAACCGCATTATGGAAAACATCAAGTCCTATGCGCAAACCATTCAGAGAGACTATATCTTTGATTATAAGGAAGAGGATCTGGAGCTGGGCCTCTACAAGGGCCTATTTGCCGGGCTCCAGGACCCCTATTCGGAGTTTTACAGTGCCAACGAATTTCAGGAGCTGCTCCAGGATACCGCTGGCTCCTTCTCGGGAGTCGGTCTGGTGGTGACCGCAGGGCCGGATAACCTGATCCAGGTCGTATCGCCCATTGAAGGAGGGCCAGCGGCGAAGGCGGGCATTCGGACGGGCGATAAGATCATTGCCGTGGACGGCCAATCCTTTACCGGGGCCCATCTCAATGAGGCCACCAAGCGGATGCGGGGCCAGGCCGGCACCCAGGTACGGGTGACCATCCGCCGGGAAAAGGATGGGGCGCTGACCAATCAGGACTTCACCCTGACCCGGGCGGAGTTGGACATTCAGACAGTCAAGGGCCGCCTCATCGAAGGCGACGTGGGCTATATTCAAATCAGCCAATTTAACCAAAAAACCGCTTCTGAGTTTGCTGCGAGCCTCAAAAGTCTGGAAAATCAAGGGGCCAAGCGGCTGGTCATCGACCTGCGCAACAATCCGGGCGGACTTTTGGATTCTACGGTAGAAATTTCGGATTCTCTCCTGGGGGAGGGAACCATCGTGACGACGGTGAACAAAAAGAAGCAGGAGCAGGTCACCAAATCGGATGCGGCCCATTCGAGCCTGCCCATTGTCCTTTTGGTCAATGGCGGATCGGCCTCGGCCTCTGAAATTATGACCGGCGCTTTAAAGGATCACCATCGGGCCTTGGTTGTGGGAGAAAAGACCTACGGCAAGGGGATCGTGCAGCGCCTCTACCCCCTGGGCCAGGGCGAAGAAGGGGGTGGCTTCAAGCTGACCATGGCGGAATACCTGACTCCTTCCGGCGCCCACATTCACAAGAAGGGGATTGAACCGGATTTCGTCGTCCAGCTGCCGGAAACCGCTAAGGGGCTGGGCCCGGATTTCCTCTCCGATGACCTGCCCCTCCAGACGGCGATTGCCTATGCGAAGGCCCTGCAGGGGGAGGAGGTCCACCCCGACCAGCTGCCACCCGCCAATGCGGTCCTGCCCAATCCCGCCTCCTCCGCCACGGAGGGGACGTCGTCCAGTCAGAGCGAACAGCTGCCTGCTTCCTCAGAAAGCAGCCAAGCGGGGACCACTACCCAGGAGAGCCGTGAACAGGCGCCTGGCGGATCGCACGACCAGCAATCCGATCAGGAGCGGGGCAATCCCATTGACCTGCCCAGCCCCCGCCAGGAGTCCAAGTGAGGAGGAGCCGTGGCTCGTTTTGAGATTCATTCCAAGTTCCAGCCGACGGGCGACCAGCCTCAGGCCATTGACCGCCTGGTCAAAGGAATCGAGGCGGGCGACCATTTCCAGACCCTGCGTGGCGTCACGGGCTCCGGCAAGACCTTTACCATGGCCAATATCATTGCCCGCGTCCAAAAGCCGACCCTGGTGATTGCCCACAATAAAACACTGGCCTCCCAGCTGGCTGCGGAGTTTAAAGAATTTTTTCCGGACAATGCCGTGGAGTTCTTTGTTTCCTACTATGATTACTATCAGCCGGAGGCTTATGTAGCGGCGACGGACACCTATATTGCCAAGGATGCCTCCATCAACGATGAGATTGACCGCCTCCGCCACTCGGCGACGACCCAGCTTTTTCAGCGCAAGGATGTGATCGTGGTGGCCTCGGTTTCCTGCATCTACGGGCTGGGCGATCCGGAGGATTATATCAGTCTGACCCTGTCCCTGCGGATGGGGCAGGTCGTGGACCGGGATGAGGTTTTGCGCCGGCTGGTGGAGATTCAGTTTGTGCGCAATGATGTGGATTTCCAGCGGGGCACCTTCCGAGTGAAGGGCGATACGGTCGATATCTTTCCGGCGGCCAAGTCGTCGCCTGCCATTCGGGTGACCTTCTTTGGTGATGAGATTGACCAGATCGTGGAGTTTGATGATCTGACTGGGGAGATCCTGGATGTGCGTAACTATGTCATGATCTATCCGGCCTCCCACTTTGCCACTACGAAGGCCAAGATGGCCCGGGCTATTGAGACCATTGAGGAAGAATTGGAAGAACGGCTATCGGTCCTGCAGGCAGAAAAAAAGCTGGTGGAGGCTCAGCGGCTGGAGCAGCGCACCCGCTACGATTTGGAGATGATGAAAGAGATCGGCTTTTGTTCGGGCATCGAGAACTATTCTCGCCATATATCCGGCCGTCCCGCCGGTTCCCGCCCCTATACGCTGATTGATTATTTTCCGCGCGATTTTTTGATGGTGATTGATGAGTCTCACGCTACCCTGCCCCAGCTGCGGGGCATGATCAATGGCGATATGGCGCGCAAGCAAAATCTGATCGACTATGGCTTTCGCCTGCCCTCGGCGCTGGATAACCGGCCCTTAAAATTTGAGGAATGGGAGGGGCTGGTCAACCAGGCGATTTTCATGTCAGCCACCCCCGGCCCCTATGAAAAGGAGCATTCCAGCCAGATGGTGGACCAGGTCATCCGGCCTACCGGCCTCTTAGATCCGGAGGTGGAGGTCCGACCCACCAGCCATCAAATTGATGATCTGATCGGGGAGATCCGAAAACGGACGGCCCTGGGAGACCGAACCCTGGTGACGACCCTGACCAAAAAGATGGCGGAGGATCTGACCAATTATCTCGAGGAGCTGGGGATCCGTGTGACTTATATGCATAGTGACGTGGCCACCATGGACCGGATGGCCATCATTCGTGATTTACGGTTGAAAAAATATGATGTGCTGGTGGGGATCAACCTCCTGCGGGAAGGGCTGGATATCCCCGAGGTCTCCCTGATTGCCATCCTGGATGCAGATAAGGAGGGCTTTTTGCGATCCGAGATCTCTCTGATTCAGACCATTGGCCGGGCGGCCCGCAATGTACGGGGCAAGGTCCTTCTGTATGGGGACCAGGTGACCGGGGCCATGCGGGTGGCGATCGAGGAGACGGAGCGCCGTCGCCGGATCCAGCAGGATTTTAACCGGACCCACCATATTCAGCCCCGGTCGGTGGAAAAGAAGGTCCACGACCTTCTCTCTACGGCGGTGGCCGCCGAGGAGACGGGGACCTACCTACATGACCCGGCACATTTTGAACAGAAGAAGACCTTGGACCGGGCGGACCTGCAGGCGCTCTTGGTCAATATGGATTTGGAAATGCGCCAGGCGGCAGAAGAACTTGATTTTGAGCGCGCGGCCCGGATTCGGGATGCCATCCGTGCCATGAAGCAGGAATATCAATTGGATTAGGAGTGTCATGTCTCTCGAACAGATTCGTATAAAAGGGGCCCGGGTCAACAACCTCAAGGATATTGACCTGACCTTGCCCCGCAATAAAATGATTGTAATGACGGGCGTATCCGGCTCCGGAAAGTCCTCCCTGGCCTTTGACACGATTTATGCGGAAGGGCAAAGGCGCTATGTCGAGTCGCTTTCCTCCTACGCCCGGATGTTTTTGGGCCAGATGGATAAGCCCGACGTGGATGTGGTCGAGGGCCTTTCTCCCTCGATTTCTATTGACCAGAAGACGACCAACCGCAACCCCCGCTCGACGGTTTCTACGGTGACGGAAATCAACGATTATCTCCGTCTGCTCTACGCCAAGGCGGGCCATGCCTTTTGCCCGGTTTGTGGGGCCCGCATTGAAGCCATGTCGGTGGATGAAATTGTGGACCAGATTCTGAAGCTGCCGGAAAAGAGTCGGATCCTGCTTCTTTCCCCCGTGATCCGGGACAAGAAGGGGACCCATAAAAAGGCCCTCGCCAACCTGCAAAAGCGAGGGTTTTCGCGCGTTTTGGTGGACGGAGACATGCGGGACCTGAGTGAAGCGATCGAGCTGGATAAAAACCTTCGCCATCAGATCTCCATCGTGGTGGACCGCCTGGTGGTGCGACCGGATATCAGCTCCCGCCTGAGTCAGTCGGTGGAGACGGCCCTGGCCGAGTCGGATGGATTGGTCGGGGTGCAGGAGGTGGACCGGTCGGGGGCCGTCCGCTCCGAGCGGACGTATTCGGCCAAATTGGCCTGCCCGGAGGGGCATATCAGCCTGGAGGAAATCGAGCCGCGCTTGCTATCCTTCAACTCGCCCCTGGGCGCCTGTCCCGACTGCAATGGCCTGGGCTTCCATGCCCAGGTCGATGCCCAGCTTTGTATCCCCAATCCGGATTTATCGATTGAGGAGGGGGCCATTGCCCCCTATGCGACCGCTGGTAAGGGCACCTTTTACTATGAGATGATCCGGGCGGTGGCCAGGGCCTATGATTGGCCTTTGGACCGGCCGATCGGCGAGGCGCCGGATGCGGTCATGGAGGCCCTCCTTTATGGGACGGATCGGCCGGTGCGCTTTCATTTCAGCTCGCATTTTTCTGGCGATAAAGACTATGAGGACGTTTGGGAGGGCGTTTTGCCCAATCTGACCCGCCGCTACATCAGCGGGGGGGAGGGGACCCAGAAGCGGATCCGTGACTATATGGCGGAGAACACCTGCGAGACCTGCCATGGCGACCGCCTTCGCCCGGAGGCGCTATCGATCCAGATCGGGGGGAAGAATATCGCCGAGTTTAACCGGATGTCCATTCAAACCGCCTACGACTGGTCGGGGCAATTGACCTTCTCAGAGGGGGAGGAGCGCATTGCCCGGCCCATCCTCAAGGAGGTCCGCGCCCGTCTGCGTTTTTTGATCGATGTGGGCCTGGACTACCTGACGCTGGACCGTTATGCGGCGACCCTGTCTGGTGGAGAGTCCCAAAGGATCCGCCTGGCGACTCAAATTGGGGCGGGCCTGGTGGGGGTGATCTATGTGCTGGATGAGCCGTCCATTGGCCTCCACCAGCGGGATAACAACCGTCTCCTCGCGGCTTTGAGAAGCTTAACCGACATGGGCAATACCCTCATTATCGTCGAGCATGACGAGGATACCATGCGATCGGCGGATTTTCTGGTGGATGTTGGCCCTGGCGCCGGGATCCACGGGGGGCGGATCGTGGCGGCGGGCCCCTGCGAGGAGGTTATCCAATGCAAGGGGTCCATTACCGGGGCTTACCTGTCGCACCGCAAGTTCATTCCGGTGCCGAAGGAGCGGCGCAAGCCTTCCAACTGGCTCCTCGTTCGGGGATGTCGGGAAAACAACCTGAAAAATATCGATATTCAGATTCCCCTGGGCGTTTTGACCTGTATCACGGGGGTGTCCGGGTCGGGCAAGTCTTCCTTTGTGGAAGGGATTCTCTATAAGGTGCTGGCCAACCGGCTCAACAAGGCCCATATTCGGCCCGGGAAATATAAGGGGGTCCGGGGCCTGGAGGCGCTGGATAAGGTGATTGAGATTGACCAGTCGCCGATCGGCCGAACCCCACGCTCCAACCCAGCGACCTATACCAAGGTTTTCGACCTCATCCGCGAGGTTTTTGCGGCCTCCAATGATGCCAAGATGCGGGGCTATGACCGGGGCCGATTCTCCTTCAATGTCAAGGGAGGGCGCTGCGAGGCTTGCAAGGGAGACGGGACCATCAAGGTCGAGATGCATTTTCTGCCAGACGTCTATGTGCCCTGCGAGGTGTGTCACGGGGCACGTTACAATCGGGAAACCCTGCAGGTCCATTATCGTGGTAAAACCATCGCCGATGTGCTGGAGATGACCATCTCCGAAGCCCTGGCTTTTTTCGAAAATCACAGCGGCATTCGCCGCAAGCTCCAGACCCTGGTCGACGTCGGCCTGGGCTATCTCAAGGTGGGCCAGCCCTCGCCGGAGCTTTCCGGTGGGGAGGCCCAGCGGGTCAAGCTGGCAGCGGAGCTGGGCAAGCAGGCTACTGGCCGGACCATGTATATCCTGGATGAGCCGACCACGGGCCTGCATGTGGCAGACATCCACAAGCTGGTCAAGGTCTTTGACCGCCTGGTCGATCAGGGCAATTCGATCGTGGTCATCGAGCACAATCTGGATGTGATCAAGTGTGCGGATTATCTCATTGATCTGGGGCCCGAAGGCGGCGAGCGGGGCGGGGAGATCGTGACCGAAGGCACCCCCGAGGAGGTGGTTCAGGTCGCGGCTTCCTATACCGGACAATTTCTTAAGCCGATCCTGGAACGGGACCGGGTCGTGGAGAAAAAATAGAAAGGGGCGGGATCCATGGCAAAAATCACGATTTTAGGCGCGGGCTCCTGGGGGACGGCGCTGGCCATCCTGTTGGCCCAATCGGACCATGCTGTCTGTCTATGGTCGGTCCATCCCCAAGGCCTTCGCCTTTTGGAGGAGACCCATCGTCACAAAAATCTGCCCCAGGCCAGCCTGCCAGAAGCAGTACAAATGGAAGCGGACCTGGACCGGGCCATGACCGGCCGAGACGCCGTAGTTTTTGCGGTTCCTTCTGTCTATATTCAGGAAACAGCCGAAAAGGCCGCGCAGGCGTGGAGGCGAGTGGCAGGGACATGCCCCCTGCCAATCCTGATTTCAGCGTCGAAGGGCATTGACCGGGACCGGCTTCTGCCCATGACCGATTTAATTGAGGAAGCCTTTCGCCCCCTGGGACCTGTCCAAACGGTAGCTCTATCGGGACCGACCCATGCCGAGGAGGTCGCTTTGGGCCTGCCGGCTTCGATGGTAGCGGCCTCCCTGGACCAGGCGGCGGCCAAGGAGGTGCAGGCCCTCTTTATGAACGACCGGATGCGGGTCTACACCAATTCGGATCCGCTGGGGGTGGAGCTGTGCGGGGCCCTCAAAAATGTCATGGCCCTGGCGGCTGGTATGAGCGATGGGCTGGGACTCGGCGACAACGCCAAGGCTGCCTTGATCACCCGGGGGATGGCGGAGATCTACCGGCTGGGCATGGCCATGGGGGCCAAGCCTGACACCTTCTACGGCCTGGCCGGCATGGGGGATCTGATCGTTACAGCCACCTCCCGTCATTCCCGCAACAACCGCGCCGGCCACTATATCGGAGCGGGCGCCGGTGTAGAGGAGGCCCTGGAGCGCGTAGGTCAGGTGGTAGAGGGGGTCTATGCCGTTCGTGCGGCCGTGATATTAAAGGAAAAATATGCTGTATCCATGCCCATCGTCGATGCAGTATATGCGGTGCTTCACCATGACAAGCCCGTTTCAGAGGCGGTGATGGAGCTGATGAGACGTAAGCCCAAGCGAGAGGATTTGCAGCCAGGCAGTGAGGAGTCGTTTTAAGAAAGAAAGGAAACCGCTATGCCTACCACCTATACGCACTTTCAGTTTGGTCAGGACTGTCTGAGGGTGCTTCCTCCGACGATTTTTCGTCTCCAGGACCAGCGGAAAAGTCTCTATCATTTTGGACTCCAGGGGCCGGATCTTCTTTTTTACGGTTTGCCCTGGCGGTCAGCCATTCGTCGCCATCTGGGCAATGAAATTCACCAGGAGCCTGCTCGAAAGCTCTTTGCCCGTATCCATGAGGCTTGCCTGACCTATCCCCGCCTAAGCGACGAGCTGATGGTCTATGCTTTTGGCCTCCTGGCCCATTTTATTTTGGACACCTATTGCCACCCCTATATCGAGCGCAAGGAGGCCGTATCGGGCCTTTCGCACAACTACATTGAGTCCCAATATGATGGTCACATGATGCGGCAAAATGGGGTGGGGCGTCCGGAGGCCTACCCCCGGTCCTACTTGATTGAGCCGAATCAGGCGGATGCGGAGGTGATTGCGGCTGTCTATGGCGTCTCCAGCAAGGACATTTTCCAATGCATGAAGAGTCAGGCCCAGTTTTTAAGCCTCCTTTCCAGGGAGGGGGCCGGGTCACGCAAGCTCATTCGGGCCTTCCTGCGGGCGGTTTCCTCGAAGGGCGCCTATCAGGACTTGATGGTGGAAGGGCAGGAGGATCCCGCCTGCCGGGACAGCAACCTGCGCCTGGATAAGCTGCGGGCGATGGCACAACAGGCCTTTGCCCATCTGGCAGCGGACCTGGAAGCCTATCTGCGTCAGGCCAAGCCCCTTCCAGCCCTCTTTGACCGGGATTTTGGGCCCGGCCCGGACATTCGTTCCATCCCCGTGCTTTCGGCGGAGGAAGAGGAAGCGTATGACCCGGAGGAAGGATCGATGACATGGTTGAAAAAATAGAGGAGAAGGGACCAGGATCTGATTCCAGGAAGCGCAAGCCCGCCGGGACGCCTGAGAAAGGGACCCCCTTGTTATATGTCCGGGACCTGCGCGTCACCGAGGAGCAAGGTGGAACCTGCCTTTTGACCCTTCCAGCCCTGGATCTCTATCCTGGGGAAAGCGTGTCGATCGTGGGCCCCTCTGGGGCAGGCAAATCGACCCTGCTCAAGAGCTTGGCTCGCCTCACGATGGCCAATCTCCAGGTCAGCGGGACCTATCTTTACGAGGGACAGGACGCCTACGCGCTTCCGGTCACGAACCTGCGGCAGAGCGTTTCCTATTGTTTTCAAAATCCCCTCCTTTTTGGGGAAAGCGTCCGAGACAATCTGGCTTTTCCAGCCGCCATCCGAAAAACCTCCTTTGACGAGGCCCGGGCCTGCCGCCTCCTGTGCCAGTCCGGCCTGTCGGCGGATTTTTTAGACCGCCCCATCAGCCAGCTTTCCGGTGGGGAGCGGCAGCGGATTGCCCTGATTCGAAACCTCATGGTCATGCCCAGGGTCCTGCTCCTTGATGAAATCACTTCTTCTCTGGATCAGGAAAATGCCCAAAAGATTTGGGCCTGGCTTGGGGCCTGCCGGGACCGCTTCCGGTTGAGCTATATTTTTGTTTCTCATGATCCGGCCGAACAGGCCATGGCCGACCGAAAGGTTTCGATTGAAAAGAGGCCCAGTCATGTCTAATTTAATGGTTTCCTGGCAGTCACTTTCCCTCGCCTTCAGCTTGGTGCTTCTGGCGCTGGTCCTTTCCTATCGGATGAAGCTTCGGATGGGGAAGGAAATGCTGGTGGCCGTTTTTCGCATGATCGTCCAGCTCGTCGTCGTGGGCTTTCTGCTTGGACGGGTTTTCCAGATGGATCAGGTCTGGATCACCTTACTTTTGGTCTTACTTCTGGTTTTCAATGCCGCACTCAACGCCACCAAGCGCGCCAGGGGCTTATCTCATGCGCTTTTGGCAAGCTTTCTGGCCCTGGGGGTGACCACCGCTGTAAACCTCTTCGTTTTGGTGGCGACGGGTTCGGTTGCCTTTATTCCGGCCCAGGTGATTCCCATTTCGGGCATGATTGCGGGCAATGCCATGAAGGCAGTCGGCCTTTCCTACAGCAATATGCGCACCCTCTTCCATGATCGCAAGCAGCCGGTGATGGAACGGCTGTCCCTGGGGGCGACACCGGCCCAGGCTTCGGAGGAGGTTTTGAGGGCGGCCCGACAGGCGGCTCTCCAGCCCACCATCGATACCGTTCGAACCGTGGGCCTGGTGACCCTGCCGGGTATGATGTCGGGCCTGATGTTTGCCGGCGTTGATCCCACCAAGGCCATTATGTATCAGATCATGGTGTATTTCTTTATCTTGTCGGGCACTTTTTTATCGGTGATTCTGTCAACTCGTGTCATTCGCCCGTCTTTTTTCAACGATCAGGCGCAATTGATCGACCTGCCATAAGTGGGATCGGACCGAAAAGGAGGGAAGATGCGTCAGCTGGGAAAGAAAAAGG
>CABTYV010000035.1 GCA_902489145.1 uncultured Tissierellia bacterium
CCCCCCCCCTCTTTTCCCTCTCCCCCCACCCCCCACAAAGCAAAAAACCCACAAACCCCAGAGGGGAGGGGCGGCGCCCGCCCCCCCGCCCCTGCCGCATACCATAGCGGTGGGGCAGCCTCCGGCTGCCCTTCCATAGAAAACAAGAGAGGCGGTCAGGTCCAGCCCGATCTTCTTCCGCTTATTAAATCCAACCACCACAACAGCGAGACGTGCGCAAGCAACGCCTAGAGAAGAATCCGGTCCAAGTCGACCTGTCCATTGTCCTGAAAGGTGAGACGAAGGTAGGAGCGGCGCCCGTCTCCGCCGCGGGGCCAGCTGATGGCGCCGGGATTGATCAGGCGGACGCCAGCGATTTTTTCATCGGTAAAGCAGTGGGTGTGGCCAAAAAGGGCTATATCACAGGCTTCTGCCTGGCAAATGTGAGCCAGCTGGTCCAGCCGATGATAAACGCCTTCTCGGTGGCCATGGGTCAGGTAGATCCGGTGACCAGCGAGCTCCAGAATTTGGGTAGGAGGGACGTCCATGTCCATCCAGTCATTGTTGCCTCGCACCATGAGAATGGTGCGATTGGAGAGGCGGGCCAATTCCTCTGCATCGGCTACCAGGTCCCCCAGATGAACGAGGCGATCGACATGGGGGGTGTTAAAAATGGCGGCCAAGGGAGCCTCTATTTGCCGATGCGTATCGGAAAAGACGAGCAGGGTTTTAGGCATGCAGGGCCTCCAGGAAGGCCCGGTAGGCGCGGGCCCGGTGAGAAATCATGTTTTTTTCGGACCGGGTGAGCTCTGCCAGGGACTTGCCCCGCTCATCAGCAAAGAAGATGGGGTCATAACCAAAGCCGCCTTCGCCGCGAGGGGCCTGGAGGATATGGCCCTGGAGACGGCCTTCATAGGTATGGAGGCTGCCCGACTGCCAGAAGGCAATCACCGTGGCAAAGTAGGCCCCCCGTCGATCCGGCGCCACCCCCTCCATAGCGGCCAAAAGCTTTTCCACATTGTCCTGATAGGTCGCATTGGGACCTGCATAGCGGGCGGAATAGACTCCTGGAGCCCCATTTAGGGCCTCCACAAAAAGGCCCGTATCATCCGCCAAAATCCAATAATCATCCGCCTTTTGGCCGGACTCAGCCAGGGCTTGCGCCAGCGCCTCCACCTTCAGGATCGCGTTTTCGGCCAGGGTCGTCCCCGTCTCCTCTACCTCCAGATCGGCCAGGCCCAGGTCCTTCTTGCCAAATAGGGTGAATCGGGCCGGATCCACTAAATCACGAAGCTCCTTGAGTTTATCGAGATTGCCCGTCGAAATGACAATTTTTTGCATGGGGTCCTACGAATCCTTTCTAAAATATTGATCCAGGAAGTCGGAAAGGGCGGCCCCTTCCAAAATCCGGATGCCCAAGGCTTCTGCCTTCTCTTTTTTGCTCCCGGCCGCTTCTCCTGCCAGGACCAGGTCGGTATTTTTGGAGACGGCGCTTGTCGCCTTGCCCCCCAGATGGCGGATGGCTTCCTCCGCCTCCTTGCGGGAGAAGCCGGACAAGCTGCCCGTCACCACCACCACCTGACCGGCGAGTGGGGTCGCTTCCACCTCCTTCTGGTCGCTCGGATTTTGGATGTCAATCCCCTGCGCCAGAAGGTCGTCCAGGGCCTGGGCAATGGGTGCTTCCGCAAAAAAATCAACGATTTCGCCGGCCGTTACTTCGCCAATATCCGCCACCTCCATCAAGGCCTCCGCAGAGGCGGTTCGGATGCGCTCGAAGCTTTTAAAATGGGCCGCCAAATCTCGGGCTGAAGCTTCTCCCACCCCGGCAATCCCGATGGCAAAGAGAAAAGCGGCTAAGGTGGGCTTTTTCGAGGCCTGAATGGCCGTGAGCACCTGGTTCGTCTTCTTTGATCCAAATCCTTCCAGGTCCATTAAATCCGCTTCCTTCAGGCGGTAGAGATCGGCCATCTGATCCAGGCCTCGCTCGACCAGCTTCTCGATCGTTTTGACCGACAGTCCCTCGATATTCATGCAGGGCCGGGCCGCGAAATGCGTCAGTCGGCGGACCAGCTGGGGCGGACAGGATAGGGAGTTGGGGCAGAAAATATGAACCCGATCGTAAAAAAGATCACTCCCACACGCCGGACAAATCCTCGGCTTTTCAATCGCCTCCGTCACCGCTCCTTCCTCCGGCATGGCCCCTAATATTTCCGGAATGACCTCATTGGACCGGCGGATGAGCACCCGACAGCCGATCGAAAGCTTTTTGCGCTGAATATCATCGAAGTTGTTCAGCGTGGCACGCGCCACTGTGACCCCGCCGATCTCCACTGGATCCAGATGGGCAATAGGCGTAATCTTGCCCGTCCGGCCCACCTGCCAGTCAACTCGGCGCAGGCGCGTGGTGACCTCTTCGGCTTCAAATTTATAGGCCAGGGCCCAGCGGGGAAACTTGGCCGTCTCCCCCAGTATCGTCCGAGTTCTCAAGTCATTGACCTTGATCACGGCCCCATCCGTCAAAACATCGAGATCGTGGCGGTGCTGATCGATCTCCTCGATCGCCGCCATCACCTCCTCCACACTCCGACAGACCCGGGCAAAGGGGTGGACGCGGAAGCCATTGGCCTTTAAAAAATCCAGCATTTCCTCCTGGCTATGGAAGAGGTCCGGATCCTCCCGGTAGCCCACGTTGTAAATATAGGCATCCAGATGACGGGCCCGGGTGACCGAAGGATCCAGGTTTCGGATGGCTCCAGCTGCCCCATTGCGGGCATTTTTAAGGGGCAGGTCCGCCTTCTGGTTGTAGCGAGCCAGGGCGGAAAGCGGCATCAGGCCCTCGCCCTGGACCTCGATGCGGCCCGGATAGGGAATGGTCAAGGGAATGGTGGCAATGGTTCGGATCTGGGCCAGCACCTCCTCCCCTACCCGCCCATTGCCCCGGGTGGCTGCCATAACCAGCTGGCCGCCCTCATAGGTCAGATTGATGGTCAGGCCGTCAAACTTATATTCACAGACCCAACTCAAGGGGGGAAGGTCCTCCTCGGGGTGGGCCAGACGGTAGTCGGTGAGCAGCTTTTGGCAGCGCTTCACCCAAGCCGCCACCCCTGCACGATGACGGGTCTTATCCAGGGAATAGAGGGGACCAAGGTGGGTATGTTTTTCAAAAGTCTCCAGCACCGTCCCCCCCACACGAAGGCTGGGGGAATTGGGCAGCACCTCCCCCAGCCTTTGTTCCAGCTCTTGCAGCCGGTCATAGGCTCGGTCCCACTCCGCATCCGAAACCGAAGGCTGGTCCAGCGTGTAATATTCATAACTCCATCGGTTGAGTGTTTCCACCAAATGGGCCATTTCCTTTTGTAGGTCCATTTCCTGCCCTCCTTTTCTGCCTGACGGCTAGGATTCCTTCCGAATCGGCGCCAGTGCTGCATTGAGCTGCTTGATCCCCTTGTTTTCAAAGCTAACAGTCAACTCGTCGCCATCCTTTTTGGGTGCCACCGCTACGACCGTCCCCACGCCAAACTTCTTGTGGCGGATCCGGTCCCCGACCCGAAACTCGCTGGTCAGGCTCGCCTCCAGGCGCTTCTTCTTTTCCTCCACCATCTGGCGAATCCTAGCCCGCTGCCGGTCATAAGCCGATCGGATGCGGGGATCGGCAAAGGCCCCCCGCCTGGCATAGCCCGCCTCCTGATAGGCAGGCTCCGAAGCAGGCTGTGGCGAGCCAGACGCACCCTCAACCATCTCCAGATGATCCTCCAGCTCATCGAGAAAGCGGGAGGGCAGCCGGGACATGGGACTGCCAAAGACCCGGCGCAAGCGGGCCCCTGAGAGGAAGAGCTTTTGCTCTGCCCGGGTAATGGCCACGTAGAGGAGGCGGCGTTCCTCCTCCAGCTGCCCCTCTTCCATGGCACGCTCCGAGGGGCAAAGGCCATCCTCCATGCCCACGATAAAGACACAGGGAAACTCCAGGCCCTTGGCCGCATGCATGGTCATCAAGGTGACGGCCTCCTCCCCCTCCGCCGTCTTATCCAAATCAGTCAAAAGGGAGAGGTCCTGCAGATAATCACGGATCGTCGCCTCCGGCTCCTCCTCCTGATATTGGGCAATGGCATCATAAAAAGCGCTGACATTCTCACGGCGAGCCACGTCCTCAATCTGCTTGCTGGCCTCCAGCATGGACCGGTAGCCTGATTTCTCGTAAACAGCCTGAAAAAAATCGGTCATCGGGCCGGTTAAAGATGGCCGAAGGGCCTGCACAATCGATCGAAAGGAGCCAAACTTTTTTTGCTGACCAGGGGAAAGCCGGGTCCAAAGGGGCTCCTCCTCCAAAACGCCCAAAAGGGAGGTGCCCGCCTGCTGTGCGATCGTGCGTAGCTCCTCCAGGCTTTTCGGCCCGATCCCCCGCTTGGGCTGGTTGATCACCCGCTGAAAAGCGATATCGTCGGTGGGATTGACCAAAAGATTCATGTAGGCGACCAGGTCCTTGATCTCAGCGCGGTCATAGAACTTCAAGCCCCCGACCATCCGGTACGGCACTCCCGCCCGCATCAGGGCTTCCTCCAGGGGGCGGGACTGGGCATTGGTCCGGTATAGCACGGCCATCTCCCCGTAGGCGCGCTTTTGTCCCTCCTCCTCCAGCTGCTGGACGACGCCGTAGGCTTCCTCCGTATCGGACTGGAAAAGGCGATATTGGGGCAGGAGGCCCGCCGGATTTTCGGTCCAAAGCTTCTTCTTTTTGCGTTCCTGATTGTTTTCAATCAGGGCATTGGCCGCGGCCAGAATCCGTTTGCTGGACCGATAATTCTGTTCCAGCAGACGAATACGGGCCTCCGGAAAATCGTCCTCAAAATGTAAAATATTTTGAATATCCGCCCCCCGCCAGCCATAGATGGACTGGTCGGCATCGCCTACGAGAAAGACCGAGCAGTTGGGCCCCGCGAAGGCCCGGACCAGGTCGTATTGGGCGTGATTGGTATCCTGATACTCATCCACAAAAAGATAAGAAAACTGCTGGCGGTACTTCTCCCGCACCTCCGGCACCTGCTTCATCACCACCAGCATGGTCAGAATCAGGTCATCAAAATCCAATGCGTTATTTTTCTTTTTCGCTTTTTCATACTGGCGGTAGAGAAGGCCCGAGACGCGGTCTAACGGCGTTTCTGCCTGTGCGATCACCTGCTTCGGGGCGGTCCCTTCATTTTTCCAGAGGGAAATCCGGCTCAGAAGGCTACGCGGTGTCAAGCCCTCTGGGGACAGGCCCTGGCTTTTCATGATTTGCTTGATGAGGCTTTGCTGGTCGGTCCCATCGTAGATCGTAAAGCTTGGATCATAGCCCAGATGGTCAATTTCCCGCCGCAAAAATCGGGCACAGAGAGAGTGGAAGGTGCCGATCCACATCCCCTTGCATTGGGCATCCCCCAAGGCCTGCGCCACCCGGTCCTGCATCTCCCCGGCGGCTTTTTTCGTAAAGGTAAAGGCCAGGATGGACCAGGGGGCCACGCCCTTTTCCCGAATCAGGTAGGCGATGCGCTGGGTCAATACCCGAGTCTTCCCTGAGCCTGCGCCAGCCAAAACCAAAAGCGACCGATCCTGCGAAAGGACACAGGCCTTTTGGGCCTCATTGAGCGTGCTGAGATCCCAGGCCACGACTACAGACTCCGTCCCAAAAGCTTTTCCAGCCGCTGCCAGGAATGGTTCATGATCAATTCCTCCGGGAAATCCAGCTCCTCCAGGAGGGCCACCGCGTAGGAGAAATCTCCGACATACGAGGAAAAGTGAGCATCCGTATTTACAATAATGGGCAATTCCTTCTCCTTGCAGAGGCTCAGATAGCGGCGGGCATTGGCCTCCGAGTGGAGCCGGAAGGAATCCGGCGCCAGCGAAGAGCAGTTGAGCTCCAGGGCCACGTTATGCGCCTTGCAGGCGTCGATCACCGCCGCATAGTCCACGGGATAGCGGCCATCATCGATATGGCCGATGATGTTGATCTCTGGATAGCGCTCCAGGCAATGAAGGTAGGCGTCCGTATAGTCCTCCCGGGATCCGGATTCGTAGTCAAAAAGGCCGCCATGAAGGCTTACAATGGTGTAATCCACCTCGGAAAAAAGATCCTCCTCTAAAATCGCGCCCTGATGGTTGTGCAAATTGAGCTCCACGCCCTTGAGCAGGCGGACCCCCTCCAGATAATCGGGCAGGACATGGATATTCATCCAGTAATCGTGCATGGTCGTAGCCGGCATCCCGTAGCCATGATCCGAGAGGCCCATAATCTCCAGGCCATGCTCCTTGGCTGCCCGGGCATTTTCCGTTATGGTCGAGTAGGCATGGCCGGATGCGATCGAGTGCGTATGCAAGTCCATAATCATCGCGTTGTTCATGATTTCCTCTTTCTTTTTCAGCCTGCTTACAGGCCCAAATTCGGTTCTGCGGGAAAGGCCAGATCGGATGGCCCCCGGTATTTAAAATGATAGTAGCCAGCGGATCCGATCATGGCGGCATTGTCCGTGCAAAGGGCCGGGCTTGGCACATGGAATCGGATCCCCCGCTCCTGACATGCAGCCTGGAGAGCCGAACGCAAGGGGCCGTTGGCCGCCACGCCACCCGAAAGGCAAAAATCAGAAAAGCCGCTTTCTTCCAACAAGCGAATCGATTTCTGGGTCAACACATCGATCACGGCATCCTGAAAGCCTCGGGCGACATCCGCTTTTCGGTAGGACCTACCCAGCTGATCCTGCTGGTGACAGTAGTTGATCACCGCTGTTTTGAGCCCAGAAAAGGAAAAATCGTAGCCGTCCTCCTTTTTCATCATGGCTCGGGGAAAATGCAGGGCCCCTGGCCTTCCGTCCTCCGCCAGCTGCTGAATCTTCGGACCACCGGGATAGCCCATGCCCAAAACCCGGGAGACCTTGTCAAAGGACTCGCCGGCCGCATCGTCTACCGTCCGGCCCACCACCTCGTAATCGGTATAGTCCCGAACCTTGCACAGGTAGGTATGTCCGCCCGAGACAACCAGGGTAATGAAGGGCGGTGTAAGGTCCGGATCGCTCAGATAATTGGCACAGATGTGGCCTTCCATGTGATTGACCCCCACCAGGGGGAGGTCTCTGGCAAAGGCGATGGCCTTGGCGGCCGAAATGCCGACCAAAAGCGCCCCGATCAAACCCGGCCCCCGGGTAACAGAGACCAGCTCCACGGCCTCGATCCCCAGTCCCGCCTCCTCCAGTGCCAGCGCTAAAATCCGATTGATGGCTTCCAGGTGCTGACGGGAGGCAATCTCCGGCACGACGCCCCCATAGAGGGCATGGGTCTCGATCTGGGTGGAAATCACATTGGCCAGAATGGTCCGGCCGCCCGACAGGAGGGCGACCGACGTCTCATCGCAAGAAGATTCAATGGCAAGAGAAATCATGACTCCTCCTTTTTTTTTCGCATAATATAGGCATCGAGGCCTAAAGAGGCATAGTAGTTTTTACGAATGGAAAGAACCGCAAAGCCGAACTTCCGATATAAGTGGAGTGCGGCCTCATTGTTGACGGCCACCTCTAGGAAGCATTCCTCCGCCCCCTTTGCAAAAGAAGCCTGCAAAAAATCCGAAAGAAGGCGGGCGCCAATCCCCTGCCGGCGATAGGCGGGCGCTACGGCCAAATTGTTAAGAGCCGACTCCCCTACCAGATGCCAGGCCGAGTAATACCCGACAATCTCCCCGGAAAGGCAGGCCACCCGGCAGCTGGTCCGCTCATTGATCAGCAGCTCATCCTCAAAAATCTGCCGGGTCCAGGGGGCTTCAAAAACCACCCGTTCAATGGAGAGGACCGCATTCAAATCGGAAGCCTGCATGGGGCGGAGGACCAGGTCCTCATTGTGATCCAAGTTATTTTCGGGCATGGGCACACCCCCGATCCAGCTCCGCCTGTGATTTTCTGAGGTAATGCGGCTTGAGGTCCAGGATGTCATCGCCCGGCCCTTGCTCCAGCCGGACGGCTGCCAATCGGGCCACCGCCTCCACCGGCGATTGCTGGGCTTCTCCCCGAACCCACTCATAGGGAAGGGGCGTCCCATCCAACAGGTGGGGATGGGCGGCCAGGCCCGCCCCCATCCAGGCAAGCCCTTGAGCTCCTTGGGCTTCGAGCAGAGGGCCGATGGCTGCTAAAAAATCTTCCTCATAGTATAGCCCTTCCGCCAGCAAGCATTTTGCTCCCGCTTCATCCCAAAGGGCGGCAAAAATCCGATTGGCCCGGGCATCCAAAATGGTCGCCCTGAGATAGGCGGGGGGCGTCTCTGCACTTTTCGCCAAGGCCTGGAGGGTAGAAATGCCAACCAGGGGTTTGTGGGTAAATTGAGCCAGGGTTTTGGCAATGGTGACGCCAATCCGAAGGCCCGTAAAAGAGCCTGGGCCCAGGGCGCAGGCATAGGCGTCGATCTCCTCCTTACGCCGACCGGCGCTCTGCAAAAGCGCTTCCGCCATGGGCAGGAGGGCCTCTGCCTGCTGGCGGTCATGGTTGACCACCATCTGCGCCTCCAAAATGCCCTGGCCCTTCATGGGTGCCGGCTCCTCGTACAGGGCCAGCCCCGTCGCCGAGCTGCTTGTATCCATGGCTAGGATTCGCATAGACATACCTCCCGCTCTTCTCCTGGGCCCTTCTCGATCTTCACCCAAATCAGATCCCGGGGCAAATAGGACAGGGCCCGCTCGGGCCATTCGATAAACGTCCAACCCGCTTCGGGATAAAAGGCTTCCTCATAATCAATCGCCTCCACCTCGCTTTCCGACGTCAATCGGTAGAGGTCAAGATGGCGCAGGGGCCCGCGATCGGTCGGATAGGTGTGAATGAAATCAAAGGTTGGGGACGTCACCGGCCCCGTCCATCCCAAAAACCGGGCAATCCAACGCACCATCTGCGTTTTGCCCGCACCCAGGTCCCCATCCAGGCCCACCACGCTCCCCTCCTTCAGTTGAGAGAAAAAGGAAAGCGTCCAAGCCTCCATCTCTTTTTGATCTTTGATCTTCATCGCGACTCCTTTATACGGCTGCGCAAGTATTTATTTTCAGTCTTCTTCTATTATGATACACTCATGGGACAAAAGAAGGAGAGACCTATGGGAAATATTGCCTTTCAACTCATGATCATCACAATTCTATCGAAAATAACCGGACTCGTCCGGGAGGTTTATTTTGGGGCGGCGTTCGGAACCTCTGCCATCAAGGATATCTATGTGATTACCAATTCCCTGACCGCTATCCTGTTTTCCTACCTCTTTGTCTCCATGCAAACAACCTTTATACCCATGTATAACAATGTGTTGGCCCAGGGCGGGCGTAAAAGGGCAGATCGTTTTACCGCCAACCTGACCAACACCCTCATCGTCGTTTCGCTCCTGATCATTGCCCTTACCTTCCTCTTTGCCAATCCTTTGGCACGGCTGGTTGCGCCAGGCTTTTCCCCCGAGAAGCTTCATCAGACGGCTAACTTCCTCCGCATCACGATCTTCGGCATCTTCTTCTCTGCGCTTTTTGCGGCGCCCATTTCCTACCTGAATATCTATGACAATTTTGTCACCCCTGCCACCACCGGGATTCTGATGAACGCCATCCTGATCCTGTTTACCTTTCTGTCCGCCCGCCACCAGTCGCTCTGGCTGCTCGCCATCGGTGTCGTCGTATCCAAGGGCCTCCAATACGTCTTCTTCCCTCGTGCCTTGCGGCGCGCTGGCTACCACCATCGTCTTTTGCTTCGGCCCGCCGACCCCACCATCCGGGAGTGTCTGCGCATTGCCCTGCCGGCGATCTTTTCCATCTTGGTCTATGATCTTTCGGTCGTAATCGACAAGTCGATTGCCTCTTTCCTCGTCACCAACGGCGGTGTTGCCTCGATGGACTATGCCGCAAAAATTATTGACTTTGTCCAGGGGATCGTCGTCGTCTCGATCGTGACCGCGGCCTATCCAAGGCTGAGCCGCCTGGCCCAGGAGCCCAAAGACCGCCCCGCCTTTAAAAGGCTGATCAAAAATTCCATCACCTCCGGCGCCCTCCTGGTGATCCCGGCCGTCGCCGGCATCATGGTCTATGCGGTCCCCGTTACCCGCCTTTTCTATGAACGGGGGGCCTTCACCCCGGAAGCAACCCAGATGGTTTCGACCATCCTCTTCTGGTATGCCCCCGCTATCCTTTTTGAGCTTTTCTCCCGCATCTATATCCGGGCCTTCTACTCCCTCAAGGACACCAAGACGCCCCTGCTGGCCGGTGCCATTCAGGTCGGGGTCGACATCGTCCTAAATGTCATCCTTTCCTATTTCTTTGGCCTGATCGGGCTCGCTTCCTCCACCTCCATCGGAGCTCTGGCAGGCGTTTTTGTCCTCTTCCACTTTCTCCGAAAAAGGGTGGGCAATCTGGCCCTCCGTTCCATGGGCCGTTCCCTGTTAAAAATTTCCTTCGCCACCCTGCTGATGGTCTTCATCTCTCGCAGCTTTTTCGAAGTCGCCCCCATCGCTTCGGAGGGCATTCGCTTCCTGGGCACCCTGCTGATCGCCTTTGTGGTCTATTTCATCAGCATCATTGCCCTCCGGGTCCCGGAAGCCCAAGCCCTCATCCGTCGGGCCTGGCGGCGCTATCATCCTCGCTAGCTGAGCGCCAGGGGGCTGATGATCGGACAAAATGGATGGTCCAAAAGAAAGGGGTTGTGGCAAATCAAGCTGCCGCAACCCTTTTTTATGCCAATTTAGGAAAGACCGTTTTCCTCCAAATGAGGGGCATGCGCCATTTGTTGAAAGTGCCAGGCGGAGGCACAGGCTTCCTCAATGGAGCGTTTGGCCTTCCAGCCCAGTTCTTTTTCAGCCTTGCTGGGATCGGCCAGGGTGCAGGGCATATCCCCCGGCCTCCGGCGGGCGATCTGGTAGGCAATGGAAAGACCCGTCGCTGCTTCAAAGGCGCGTAGGAGGTCCAAGACCGAGCTGCCCCGGCCCGTCCCCAAATTATAGGTCAAAAGTCCGGACCGTTTCTGCAGAGCCTCCAGGGCGGCGACATGGCCCTCTGCCAGGTCCATCACATGGATATAATCCCGAACGCCGGTTCCATCCGGCGTATCATAGTCATTGCCAAATACCCGCAGCTGGTCCAAGCGTCCCTCCGCCACCTGACAAATATAGGGCAGCAGGTTGTTGGGCGCGCCCACCGGAGACTCGCCCAAAAGGCCGGATGGATGGGCGCCGATGGGGTTGAAATAGCGCAACAAAACCCCGGTCGCCTGGGGATGGGCGTGGCATTCATCCCGGATCATCTGCTCAATCATGAGCTTGCTCCAGCCGTAGGGATTGGTGGCCGCCAGAGGCATATCCTCCGTCAGGGGCATCGGATTGTCTGGGGCGTAGACCGTGGCGGAAGACGAAAAGAGAAAGGTCCGGACGCCGTACCTGGCCCTTGCTTGCAGGAGGGTCAGCGCTGTCCCCAAATTGTTTTCATAATATTTGAGGGGGTCCTTTACGGATTCGCCCACTGCCTTATAGCCAGCAAAATGGACAATGCAGTCGAAGCGCTCCTGTTCAAAAAGGGGGAATATCTGCGCCCGGTCCCGCAGATCCCGCTCATAAAAAGAGAAGGATCGGCCGGCGATCCGCTCGATCCGCTCCTTCACATCGCTTGTTGCGTTTGATAGATTGTCCACAACCACCAGGTCATGGCCCTGTTCCAGGAGGGCGACACAAGTATGGGAGCCTATGTAGCCCAGGCCCCCACTCACAAATACCTTCATAGATTCCCTTCTGCAGGAGGCTCGCTCCCACACCCCACTTCGTTCAAAAGTCTGCCAGGTTTGACCGCTTACTGAACCCCGTAAAAAACTTCCATGGTCAGACCTTCATTTGAAATAATCGACGCATCTTCAATCCCGACATAGTAGAAAATGGTCGGATCGGCTCGATAGCCGGTAATGGTCTCGGAGCCTTCGGGATAGCGCAGGATAAAGCCGTATTCGTGGGCGTGGTCCTTGAGCCATTTGAAGGCTTCCGTCTTTTCGAAATGATTGTCCATCCGGGGATCCGTCCCCGCCACATAAAACTGTACGCCATAGCCCGTTTGGAAAACCGCATGGCCAGGCTTGGGGGCGTGGGCGGGATTGCCCTGTAAAACCAGCTCCTTCGCCTCATCGGCCGCGGAACGATAGGTGGTCGCCACTTCAACATGGACCCCGTCCCGCTCCATGGCTTCGGTCATCACGCGAAGGGCAGCAGCGGCATCTTCATGAAAAACCGTCTCATAATCCGATGCTAAGCGAAAGCTCGCATTGACAATCACATGACCGTCGACCACCACGAACTGATTGGCATCCGCAATCACCTCTAAAAACTCGTCGCGAATAAACCCTTCCCGACCCTTGCTGGTCACCTTGGTCCAGCCGTTTTCATGGCCGTAGCTTTCGACAACCGTCCCTTTTGGAATGGCCGCCACCTCTGTGGATTTGACCGAATCGCGATGGTAGAGAATGGTATCCTCTCTGGTTTGCAAAAAGCTATCGAGGCGATTTTGGAAATGATCCGCCTGTTTTTTCTCTGTACGTGGTAAAAGGTGCTTGGCCTGGGCCTCTGCCGAGGTCACATAGGTCACTTCCTTTTTCTTATTGTCTTCTTTTGAGCTGTTTTTTTCTTCTTTTCCCTCCACAATGGTGATCTGAGACTCGGGCAGGCTGGACTGAGCAGAGGAGTTGTTGGACAAGCGGGAGAGGACAAAATGTCCAGATAAGAAAACCAGGCCCGCTGCCAGCGCAAAAGCCAAAAACCTCTGCCGTTTACGCCTTTTCAGCATGAGCCTGCGCCTTGCCGATCTTGCCCGACGATTCCTTTGATCTGAATTGGTCTGTACATTTCTGGGCATAATGGGATCCTTTATAAATTCAAATCCGTCCGAACGGATAGGAAAAACTGGTGAAAATGGAGGCATTGCCCCATTGATCTATAAAGTTATTATAACCTAGCCCCCCACCGGATACAAGGCAGGAATCGCACTTTTTCGCCATTGGGCCGTCCTTTTTTCCCTTTTGTCTCAAAAACTTTTATCGGCCTCCCGCCCCTAAAAATCCCGTCTGACTGGGCCGATCAGAACTAGAGGGTTTGGCTGACACAAACGAAGGGATAGGCTGACTTCAAAATCTTTTCTGCGTGCAGGGCTTCCTCCCGGTCTGCGAAAAGGCCGAAAACGGTAGGCCCGGAACCCGAAACCAGGGCCTTCTGGGCCCCCAAATCGATCAATTCCTTCTTAATCTGATGGAGCTTGGGCTGCAAACGTAAGGCCACGGTTTCCAGCTGATTGGCCATGTGGTCCAAGCCTCGATCGGTGCTGGCATTGATGGCATGGACCAGCCGGTCGACGGGAATGGTTCCATTGGCCTTGACCTGGGCGTAGACATAGGCGGTAGAGAGGCCCAGCCCCGGATTGACCAGGACCAAATGGCGGCCATGCCAGCTGCGCAGGGGCGTCAGCTTTTCCCCCCGCCCCTGGGCCCGTTGCGTCCCCCCTTTGATAAAGAATGGCACGTCCGAGCCGATCTGGGCCCCAATCGCTTCCAGCTCCTCGTCGGTCAAGTCCAGCTCCCACAGCTTATTGAGCCCCTTGAGCATGGCCGCCCCATCCGATGAGCCCCCGCCCAAGCCCGCCTCTTTCGGTATCCTTTTCTCCAGCTCCACCACCACCGAAGGATCCTCCGCCCGGTCCTTCAAAGCCAGCCAAGCCTGGTAAATCGTGTTCTTCTGATCCAAAGCCAAATCCGGATCATCGCAAGTCAACACAAATCCCCCCCGACCATTTTCGATACAAAGCTGGTCCGCCAGGGCAATCTCCTGTATCACCATGTCCACCTCGTGATAGCCATCCTGCCGATCCGCCAAAACATCCAAGGCCAAATTGATCTTGGCATTGGCCCTCATTTCCACTTCCACCTTATAGCCTCCTGTACTAGCGTTTATATCATGCGAATACTCATAAACTATTATTAGTCATAAAAAACAGGAAGAGCCCGAGCCCTTCCTGTCCAAATCCTCATCCGATCGTCACACAATCGTCATCTTCACCGTGCCAGTCAGCACGTCGGTATAAGTATAAGAAACGGTGCGCTCCACATCAAAGGAGTTCGTCACACGAACCGTGAATACATCCTCGAAGGCATTTTCCAAAATCCCTTCCTTCGTGACAATCCGCTTCCTGCCCTTGTCCGCCCGAACCACCACATGACGGCCCAGGGCATCCTGCACTTCCTGCCTGATCGAATACATCGTTTTATTTTCCGTCAAAATAGCCCAACTTTCTCCGCAGCAACCCAACGATCCAAGCGATGGATCCAAGCTCCACATAGTCAAATGTCGATAGATGATTATAACACATAATGGATTATTTGTCTATACACTTCTTGCCCATCGTTTGCAGCGACCGGGCGAAGAGGGCAATCGCCGTTTCGTTTTCAATCGCTGGACGCAGGCCAGCAACGTTTTGCGGTGGGTCGTTGGTCGGAGGCCAGCACCGCATCGTCTCAAATCGCTGGCCGCAGGCCAGCAACGTTTCGTTTTCAATCGCTGTCCGCAGACCAGCAACGTTTTGCGGTCGGTCGTTGGTTATTTTGGGCAAAGGTGTAGAGGAAAATCGCCACCCCCTCATTTTCCTCTACAACAAATATGACATTTTTGTCAAAAAAGGGGAGGAAAACGGCCACCACCCGATTTTCCTCTACACTAAAAAC
>CABTYV010000036.1 GCA_902489145.1 uncultured Tissierellia bacterium
CCGTCTGGCGGGGGTCACGGATCCGGAGCAAAAGCGCAAAATCATCGGCGAGGAGTTCATCCGCGTTTTTGAGGAAGAGGCCCAAAAAATTGGCCAGGTGGACTATCTGGTCCAGGGCACCATCTATCCGGATGTCATTGAATCCGGCATCGGGGGGGCCGTCATCAAATCCCACCACAATGTAGGGGGCCTGCCGGAGCACGTTGATTTTAAAGGGCTGATCGAGCCCCTCCGCGACCTGTTCAAGGATGAAGTGCGTGCCCTGGGCCTCACGCTGGGCCTGCCCGAATCCCATGTCTTTCGCCAGCCCTTCCCCGGACCGGGTCTAGCCGTCCGCATCCTGGGCGATCTCACCCCGGAGAAGGTGCAGCTCCTTCAGGAGGCCGATGCCATCTGGCGCACCGAAATCCAAGCCGCTGGCCTGGACCGGTCCATTGGCCAATATTTTGCCGTGCTCACCAACCTGCAGACGGTTGGCGTCATGGGCGATGCCCGCACCTATCATTATGTCCTCGCCCTCCGGGCCGTCTCCACCGTGGACTTTATGACCGCCGAATGGTCCAAAATTCCCCACGAGGTCCTGGCCCGCGCTTCCGAGCGCCTGGTTAATGAGGTGCCCGGCATCAGCCGCGTGGTCTACGATATCACCGGAAAACCGCCCGCAACGATTGAATGGGAATAGGAACCGAAGGAAACGAGGTAGTATGAATCAGATTTGGTCGGACCGGATCCAGGGCGTCATGACCCTATATCTCAGTCGATTGCTCAGATTTGATGATCACTTTTCCGAGCAATACCGGAAGGCCTTCCAGCTGGATGAACAGAAGAAGCTGAAATTGCTCGAGATCGGATGCGGCCCTGGCGCGTTGGCGGCGTCCTTACATCGCTGGTATCCAAAAGCCCAGATCACCGCGATCGATCAGGATAGCCGGTTTATCTCTTTTGCCAAATCTAAGGTCGAAGGCGTTAAATTTATAGAAGGAGATGCTTGCCAGCTTCCCTTTCCGGATACCTCCTTCGACGTGACCATCTCAAATACGGTACAGGAGCACATTGACCCGACTGCCTTCTGGGGAGAGCAGATGCGCGTTTTGAAACCCAATGGGATCTGTCTTTGCCTATCGGCTCGAAAGGGTATTACTTGCTTAGCACCGTGTTTAGAAATGACAGCGTCTGAACAGGATTTTTGGGAGCGGATCCCGTCGCCTCAGGAGGAACTGAAAGAACTGGGCATCGGGCGCTATCAGTGCTCGGAGGCGGAATTGCCGCTGATCATGGAACAATTCGGCTTTTCCGACCTCACAACAAACTACGTTCTCATTGACCTCACACCGGACGACTCTAAATTTCCATCGCAACTGGCGGAGACCATGATAGAAGCGATGCGGCAAAGGGATCTGGAAGCCATTCAATCGACGGCTTCCGGCCAGGCGGAAAAAGCGATCGCAGCCGTACAAGAGAAGTATAACGAGCGGGTTCGCCTCTACCAAAAGGGGATGAAGCAGTGGGACACCTCCATCTCCCTCCTCATGATCGTGCGTGGAAAGAAGCCCTTGAAGGCGACGCATTGACCCTCCAGCAGAGAAGGCCCCTCTGCTGAGGGCTTTTTTTGCGAAACCGAGCAAATAGGGAAAGGCCAAATTTGCTCGGTAAAGAATGGTTCTCAAAGCAGATCAAATCATGAATTTTCAATTTTACTCGGTGAGTTTTGATTATCTTTTTCGCGTAATCGACACCAATTTCGGCCAGGTGATGCAGATTAGTAAATTAGTATTAATAAATCGGTCGAATTTTAACCGATCAAATTTCTTTTTTCGGACAATGATCGGTGAAGAAAAATTTATCCTACCGATCAAATTTTTAAAATTGATATTTCATCGGTCGCGAGGGGCCCGTGCCTTGCGCCTAAGCCCCTGCCACTCTATTCCTTTCGGGATAAATGATCTCGCCCCAACGGCTTCAGATTTCTTTGCTCATTTCATCTCCATTTCATAAAAGGCAGTTAGGATAGGGGGGCAATGAGCAAGCTGCGTTCTGAGTCAGGCGACCCGGCCCTTCCCTCCGGCTGGGCCTGCCCGGATCAGCGCACAAGCGCACAAGCAAAGGAGTCTGCTTTGAAACAAGTCGAATTGGCCGGGGCCTATGTTACCCGGAAAAAGAGCCGCAGTGCCATCGTTCTCGTATTTCTGACCGTCGTTCTTTCCTGCCTTTCGCTCTGCCTGGGCGTTCTGCAGACGACGTCCGGGATGGAACGGACCCTCTTCCAGGCCGCCCGCGCCTCTCTTTCCATCCGGCGCAAGGACGGACAGGATTTTCCCCTCGCCTGGAGGCAAAAGCTTTCCGCCATCCGGGAGATTCAAGCCTTGACCCCGCACTTTCAGGGACTGGCCCGCCTGAGCGCCCATGAGGTGGTGGAAGGGCCCAAGGGGCAAGATATTCCTCAGGGGCCCAATCTGAAAAATCTTGTGGATCTGGAGGCCTGCCCGGACAGCAAGGAGCAGCTGCTTTTTTCCAGCGGCGTGTTTCGCTTGATTGAAGGCCGCCCGATCGAGGGCAGGGACCGACATAAGATTCTCATCCATGAAGCCCTGGCCAAAAAGAACAAGCTCAAGCTGGGCGACCGCCTGCCGCTCCAGGGCATGCCCATGCAGGAGGCGGGGGCCAGGGGACGTGAGCTTCCATTTGAGATTGTAGGAATTTTCAAAGGGAAGAAACAGGAAACCCCGACCGGCCTTTCTTCCGATTGGAGTGAAAATGTGGTTTTCACTGATTATGCGGGAAGCCAGGAGGCCATGGGGCGTACGAGGGGTCAGGAGCTGGTGAGCCGGCTTTTGATTCAGGCCAAAACTGCCCAAGAGCTGGCACAGGCAGAAAAGAAGGTGCAAAAGAGCGCTTTGGACTGGGACCAACTGGTTCTGGAGCAAAACAGTCAGGCCTTCGAGGAGGCCAAGGCCTCCGTCAGCGGGGTGCGCTCCGTGCTTTCTCTCATGACCTACGCCCTTTTGGCCGGCGGGACCATTGTTCTCTCCTTGCTGCTCCTGCTCTGGCTGCGGGACCGCCTCTATGAGATTGGGATTCTGCTTTCCCTGGGGCGGAGCAAGGGGCAGATCCTCGTCCAGTTCCTTCTGGAGCTGTTTTTGCTCTCCCTGCCGGCCCTCCTGCTCTCTTTGGCCCTAGCGCCAATTTTTTCAGGCCTTTTTGGAGGCCTGGTGGTGGAAGGAGGCGGCCCGGGGAGCGGACCGGGCCTGAATCAGGCAGGCGTCCTTTCCTTCTCAGGCCTCCTGTCCCTGGTTCAGAGCCTGGGGACGGCCTACCTCTTGCTTCTGGTCATCATGCTTTTGGCAGTACTTTTCAGTGCCGGCTGGATGCTTCGCAAAAAACCCAAGGATTTGCTTTCGCAAATGAGCTAATGGATGAAAATCCGAAATCATACGAAAAGGAGTATATATGAGTGTCATTGCCCTGCAACAGATCCAATATCGCTATAAAAATGCCAAAACAATGGTTCTTTCGGACCTGAGTCAGAAGTTCGAAGCGGGAACCTTTTATGCCATCATCGGGAAGTCGGGCGCCGGAAAATCAACCCTCCTGGCCCTGCTCGCGGGCCTGGACCAGCCGGAAGCAGGCGAGGTCCTTTTTCAGGGCACCGACATTGCGCAAACCGGCCTGGCCAACCACCGCCGCCACCACATTTCGCTGGTCTTCCAAAATTATAACCTGATTGATTATTTGACCCCCTTAGAAAATCTCCGTCTGGTCAATCCCAAGGCGGGCTTGGATGCCCTTCTGGCCCTGGGGCTGGATGAAGCCCAGGCCAAGCGCAACGTCCTAAAGCTCTCCGGCGGTCAGCAGCAGCGCGTCGCCATTGCCCGGGCCCTGGTTTCGGAGGCTCCGGTGATTTTGGCGGATGAGCCGACGGGCAATCTCGACCAGGAGACGGCCGGGGAGATCATTGCCCTTCTTAAAAAGCTGGCCAAGGAGCGGGGCAAGTGCGTGATCGTGGTGACCCACAGCCGTCAGGTGGCGGATGCGGCCGATCAGGTGCTGGAGCTCCAGGGCAAAAAGCTAAAAAACAGGTAGGACTCGGATCAAAAAGAGAAAGGATCAACAATGTTTAAAAACGCATGGGCCTATGTGACGCGTAAAAAGCTCAAATCAGTCATTCTTTTTGGCGTGATCCTGGCCATGACCAGCCTGAGCCTGATCAGCCTGTCGATTAAAGAGGCGACCGGCCGGGCGGCGAAGGAGACTTTTCAAAATATCACCAATAGCTTTACTATGGAGATCAACCGTCAGGTCAATCAGGGGACTCCTCGGGGCGGGGGCAATGTCAAGGGCGAGGATATCAAGCAAATTGAAGGGGCCGAAGGGATTGACGGCTATGTAAAAAGGATCAACAGCGTGGCGGATCTACTCGACTACGACCTGGTCCAAACGCCGGAAACCGAAGCCAGCCAGTCGCCCGAGCGAGCGAAAAACTTTGGGCGGGCGGTCATGCTGACCGGGGTCAATGAATCAGCCAAGGAGACAAAATTCGTCTCCGGCGCCTTTACGCTGGTGGAGGGCCGCCCCTTGGAGCGGAAGGATCGCCATCAAATCCTGATGCATCAGGACCTGGCCAGAAAGAACCATCTGAAGGTGGGGGACAAGCTCACCCTCCGGTCCAACCGCTTTGATGCGGACAATGAAAAAGGCGCAGACGTCACAGTGGAGGTGACTATCAAAGGCCTGTTTGATGGCCACAACAGCGGCGGCGTTTCGGCCGCCCAGGAGCTCTACGAAAACAACCTCGTCACCGATATTCATACTGCGGCGGAGGTCTATGGCAACGACGAAAAAAGCGCCGTCTACCAGGATGCCACCTTCTTCGTTAAGGGCAATCGAGACTTGGACCAGGTCATGCGTTCTTTGGAAAAGCTTGATATTGACTGGCAGTCCTACCAGCTGATCAAGTCCTCGTCCAACTACCCCGCCCTCCAGCAGTCCATTTCCGGGATCTATGGGTTGGCCGACCAGCTCTTTTATGGAGCCCTCCTTTTTGCCGGCCTGGTCATTGCCCTCCTCCTCTTCCTCTGGACGAATGCCCGGAAAAAAGAGGTCGCCGTTCTCCTGGCCCTGGGGCGGGAGAAGGGGAGAATCTTTGGCCAATGGCTGCTGGAGCTTTCTCTGGTGAGTCTGCCGGCCTACCTGGCCGCTTACTTTCTAAGTGGCGCCCTGGGCAATGCCATGGGCCAGCGGATCCTACAGCAGGTCACAGGACAAGTGGCCCGGCAGATGGCGCGCCAGTCCGCCTCGACCGGCATGGGCGGCGGAGCCGAGGTGGACGGCTTTCACAAGACCCTAACCGCCCTGGAGGTCCACCTGAACGGCGCTATTGTGGGTCAGGTCCTTGTATTCATGAGCCTGGTGCTTTTGATCGCTCTCTTGATCGCATCGTTTAAAATGGCTCAAAAAAATCCCAAGGACTTACTGACGGATCAACAATAACGGAAAAAGGGCGGCCCCTGCTTTGGGACCGCCTTTTTCCTTTTCTCTCTTCTGGAAGCTGAGAAAAGGGACCGGCATAGGGTAAAATAGAAAAAAGACAGGAGGGAAAAGATGAATATTTTAGTAGTAGAAGATGATCCTGTGATTCGGGAGGGGATGGTGGCCTTCCTGTCGGCTTCTGGCGACCGGATCCTGGAAGCAGAGGATGGGGAGCAGGCCCTTTCCTTGCTTCAGGAGGAGGAGATTCATCTGGTCCTTCTGGATATCGGCCTGCCCCGGATGTCCGGCCTGGAGGTGCTCAAAACCCTAAGAGCCCATCAGGACCTGCCGGTGCTCATCGTGAGCGCCTATAACGATGAAGCATCCAAAATTGCGGCTTTTAGCGATTTGGCCGATGGCTATATCGAAAAGCCCTTTTCCTTACCCGTTCTCAAAGCCCGGATCGATGCGCTTCTCGAGCGCCACTATGCCAGCCGCGCCCCCTTCGTCTATGGACCGGCGCGGGTGGACTTCGACCGCTTTACGGCCTCCTATCAGGGCCAGATGGTCGAGCTCAATGCCAAGGAGATGGCCATCCTCCGCTGCCTGGTGGACCACGAGGGCCAGGTGCTCAGCCGGATGCAGATGATTGACCGGGTGTGGAAGGAGAGCGAAGAGATCCCCTTTGACCGGGTCATTGACGTTTATATCAAAGAGCTTCGTAAAAAACTGGGCCTGGACTGCATTTATACCATTCGCAATGTGGGCTACAAATTGGAGCGGTCATGAAAAAATGGAAGCTTTTCCCGAAACTTTTTCTAAGCAGCTTTTCCCTTTTGCTTGTCTTGATTTTGCTCATTCACTTGATGGTCTATCTGCTTTTCCCCAGAACCTATCTGGAGAGCCGAAAGCGAGAGGTGGAGGGGGCGGCCAATGAGCTGGCCCAGAGCCTCCAGGGCCGCTCCCTGGACTTCGTGCAAAAGAGCCTGGACCTTTACTCCCGGTCCAACAAGCTGAGGGCCTTTATCAGCGAACAGAAGGAGGGCAATGCGGTTCCTCTCGAAGCGCCCCCGGGCGCTGACTGGCAGAGCCGGAACAACTCCCTCGTCCTGGAGGCGCGGAGGATCCGGCTGGATACGGGGGCAGAGTGCTCCATTACCCTCCTTTCCACAACGGATATGCAGGCCGATGCCAAGCACCTGAGCCTTCGCTTTTTGCCCTACACCCTCGCCCTTTCGCTTTTGGCTTCGGCCCTGCTTTCCTTTCTTTATGCGCGCTTCAGCTGTGCTTATCTTCGAGCGATCCAGCGGGTCATGGAGCGGATGCAGGCCTTAGACCGGACCGCCTTTTTACCGGTCCGTACGGAGGATGAGCTGGGGGCCTTTCAAAGGCAGATCAATGCCCTGTATGGGGATCTCCTGGCTTTGATCGATGATTTGGACCAGAAAAATCAGGAGATCGTCCGCCTGGAGGAGCGCAAGCAGAATTTTCTGCGGGCTTCCTCCCATGAGCTGAAGACCCCCCTCTCCAGCCTCCAAATCATTTTGGAAAATATGAAATACAAGGTGGGCCAATATCAGGATCGGGACTATTACATTGACCGGTCGCTCGCCCTGGTGGAGGACCTGTCGGCTCGGATTCGTCAGATGCTTTTGCCCTCCTCATTCGATGATTTTGAGGATCCGCCGACCTGGCTTGCCCTGGGTCCGGCCCTCTCGCCGGTCCTGGAAAACTATCAGGTGCTCATAAAAAAAAGAAAGCTCCGCCTTGACGTAAAAGTGGGCGAAGAGCGGGTGTGGATGAGCCGGGAGGCGCTTGGCATGGTGCTTTCCAACCTGATCAGCAATGCGGTCCGCTATGCGGATGAGGGGGGAGAGATTGAGATCTGGGCCGAATCAGGGGGCCTGACCATCCGAAACACCTATCAAGCGGGAGCGACGTCTGCTGGACCAGGGGACGGGACCCGCATGGATGCAGGCAGCGGCTTGGGCCTATCGCTCGTCCGAAGCATTCTGGAAGCGAGTGGGCTCACCTTCTCCTGGCGGGCGGAGGAGGGCAAGGTACTCGCTTCTTTTGGACCTCAGGAAGGAAGGGCGTCAAATGAAGAAAAAAAAGCTGATCATTGATACCGACCCTGGGGTCGACGATCTCATTGCCCTCACGCTGGCTTTGAAGGAACCAGACCTATCCGTTCAAATGATCTCGACGGTCGCGGGCAATGCCAGGCTGGAGGATACGACGCAAAATGTGCTGGATCTGCTGGATTTTTTGGGGGTCTCCGTGCCGGTCTTTCGCGGGGCCGAAAAGCCGCTTTTGCTCCAGCTACCTGCCCGGAGGGCCCCTTTTGGCGACCGGGGCCGGTTTGGATTTTCCTTTCCGCAAAGTGAGAAAATAGCGCGGCCGGATGCCGTTTCGGCGATGGCCGCTTGCTTACAGACGAGCGAGGAGAAAATGATCCTCCTTGCGCTTGGCCCGCTGACCAATCTCGCCCTGCTGCTTGACCGCTTTCCGGGGGTATTAGATCGGATCGAGGCCCTGATTATTATGGGCGGCAGTTTATGCGGTGGGAATATTACGCCTGAGGCAGAGTTTAATGCCTATTGTGATCCCCATGCCTTGCAGCGAATCTTGCAGGTGGAGCTGCCCATTACCCTGGTTGGCCTGGACGTTACCAGCAAAGCCCGCCTTTTCCCAGAGGATCTGGCCATGCTACGAAGGGCGGGTAGAACAGGGGAGATGGTCTCTGACCTCCTCCAGCCGGCCGCTATGAAAAATGCTTCGGCTGGCCTTTGCCTGCACGATCCCACGGCCCTGGCCTACCTGCTTCGACCCGATTTTTTCAGGGTGGAGCCGGTCCACCTTATGATTGAAACAGAGGGACCTGCGAGAGGGGCTACCCGGCCCATTCTTTCAGAAATGGGTGAGCCCGCCCACGTGTCCTGCTGTATGGATTTGAATGGAGCGGCCCTCAGGCAGTGGCTGATGGAGGGTCTATGCACTTGAGCCCCTTCCTGAATTCCGCTATGATAGGAGGGGCAACAGGAGAAATCATCGCTTTTTCCTCCCCTAGCTTTGCTCTGGAGGAGGCGATTTTTGTTTTAAGAAAGGTGTAATATGACTCTAAACCCTCCCAGGTCCCGCACCAAAGGAGGCTGGAAGAGGCTCCTCCTCTTCTTCCTTGTCCTCCTTTTTCTTCTACTCGTGACCATCAGCCTGATTTGGTGGAAACGTCCCGACCTCTTTCCAGGCTATTTTAACCCTTTTACAGATCAACGCCGCATATTGGAACAATATCAGAGTCCCGCGCTCAAGGTAGTCGATCAAAAAAGAGGGGTAGCGCTGCTGGAGAAGGAACCGGAGCTGCCGCTGCCGCCGGCCAGCCTGGCCAAGCTTTTTTCTGTGGCCTTCGTGAGCGAAAAGCAAGATCTAAAGACCCCAGTGCCCGTGCGCAGGGAAGCCCTGGCAAAGGTCAAAAAGCATTCTTCTCTGGCCCACCTCAAGGCCGGAGAAGTGCTGAGCCTGCATGATATTTTTGCCGCCATGCTCATTCCCTCGGGCAATGATGCCGCCTATGTGCTCGCCGACTATTATGGGGGTCTCCTGGCTCCTCAGGCCAAGAGTTATCAGGAGCGCCAGGCTGCCTATTTAAAGGGGCTCCACCGCTATATGCAAAAGCAAGGATGGAAGCACACGAAACTCTATGATCCTTCCGGTTATGATTATCAAGCGACTACGACCGCCAATGACCTGTATGGGGTGACCAGGATCCTGCTGCAGAAGGACTGGTTTCGGGAGCTGATGACGCAAGTCACCTACAAGGCTCGGCCCATCAAGGGACAGGAAAAGACCTGGCTTACGACCAACCCTTTTATGAATCCCAAGGAGGTCGTTTATCGGCCGGAGGTACAGGGCATCAAAACCGGATCCCTGGACGGGCAAAACCACCTGATCCTCCACTATGTAAAGGGAGATCAGGATTATCTGTTCCTGAGTCTGGGCGCAAGGTCCAAGGCCGCCCGTATTCAGAATATGGAAATTCTGCTCCGCCTGCTTGCCCAGGAGACCCATTAGGCGGCTGTCTGGAAGCCGTGTACAGAAAAGCTGTGGGCTGAGGAAGCCCACCGAAAGGAAGCGTATGAGCATGATAGAGAATAAGAAGGGAAGACGAACAAAAGGGCAGCTTTTCCGGGAAAATCCCTGGAAGCTGGCTGCCCTGGTAGGAGGAACGGCTAGCCTTGTGGCGAGCCTATCCTATCTTTTCACCCGTCACCTGGTCAATATCGCCATGGACCGCGAGATGCCAGCGACGCTCCCTATTATGACGGGTCGGATCTCTGGGGAAGAGAAAGTAGCCCGCTTCATACAGGAGCTTGAAGTGGACTCAGAAAAATTGGCCGGCCAGCCCAATGACACCGTTGAGATTAGGGCTCGGGATGGGGTGGACCTGGTCGGGCATTTTGTGCCCTGCGAAAATCCCAAACGGATCCTGATTGCCATGCATGGCTGGCGGTCCTCCTGGCATCGGGATTTTGGGATGGTCGCCGAGCGCTGGAAGGACTTGGGTTGCAGTGTCCTCTATGTGGAGCAGCGGGGACAGAATAATAGTGGGGGAGACTACATCGGTTTCGGTTTGACGGAGCGCTATGACTGCGTGGATTGGGTCCAATGGGTCCTCTCTCACTTTGGAACGGGTCTGCCCATCTATCTGGTGGGGGTTTCCATGGGGGCGACGACGGTGCTATACGCTTCCGGCGAGGATCTCCCTCCGGCCGTACATGGGATTATCGCTGACTGCGGCTTCACCTCCGTATTGGCCATCTGGAAGCACGTCCTGGTTGAAAATCTACACCTGTTCTATGGGTTGAAGGGCCTCATTGCAGAAGACCTTTTCCAAAAAAAGACCCAGGAGCCCAGCATTCAGTATTCGACGGAGGAGGCCCTCCAAAAAACGGATGTGCCGGTGCTTTTCGTCCATGGTTCAGAAGACCACTTTGTGCCCGTTTCCATGACCTATGATAACTACCTGGCTTGTGCTTCGCCCAAACACCTGCTGATCGTGCCGGGCGCCGACCATGGCATGAGCTATTTCTATGCAAAGGAACGCTATGAGCAGGCGGTAATCGAGTTTTGGCAGCGCTATGATCATGAGGAGCGTCGGCAAAAGAAGGATTTGGATCGGCTCGAAAAATAGGGGGACATGGACCAGGCCAGGGATAGAAAAGAAGCCTTCCGTCGGCGCTATTTTTCGCGGCCCTAGTCCTCCTTCGTTTCGTTGATCACCCTCCGGATGGCATGGAGGGTTTCTTTTGATTTTTTTTCGTCTTCAAACATGATAATCGTAAACAGCGAATCGATGATGGCCAGCTGGGCAATGCGGCTGGATAGGGATTCGGATCGATAGCCCGTTTCTTCCGAAAGAGAAATCAGAACTGCATCCGCCAGCTTGGCCAGGGGACTTAAGGGGTAGCTGGTGAGGACAATGATAGATGCCTCTTTTTCGCGCGCGATCTCCGCAATTTTCATCGTTTCTCTGGTCAAGCCGGTATGGGTGACAATCAGGGCGCAGTCATCCGGCTTTAATAGAGAAGCCTGCATCAGTTGGATATGAAAGTCTATCGCAAACTGGCAGGGGACGGGGGAGCGTAAAAATTTGTGGTAGGCATCATAGCAAACGACGTTTGAGCCGCCTACTCCAAAGAAAAACAGACGCGATGCATCAATGATCAGCTGGCTGGCCCGCTCCAGGTCCTCCTTTCGTAAAAGAGCGCTGGTCGATTGCAAGGATTGAATGGTCGATTCAAAAACCTTCTGGGCCATCTCCAGCGCATGGTCCGTCCGCTTGATATTTTCATGGATGGAAATTTCCGGATCAAACTCCTCCGTCAACAGATCATTTCGAAAATCTCGAAAGCCTCGGTAGCCGAGCTTTCGCGTAAATTGGAAAACCGTAGAATCGGCAAAGCCCAGGGCAGAGGAAATTTCATTGATGGTCATCCTGGAAACCTTTTTCGGATCCTCCAGGAGGAAATCGGCTATCGCCGCTTCCTTTTTGCTCAGATCCCGGTAGATGGATTTGATTTTTAATGTAATGGGTTGTTTGTTCATCGTATCCTCCCGAGCAAGTCATTGCTCACTGGTAGCAATTCCACCTTTTTATTTTTTTTATTCAACGATCAAAATCGAAAAATGATTTTTTTATAGATGGGAAGGTTTGTCTCATTATACAGGATAGACTGGGAAAAGCACAAGAAATGGGTGGTTTGTGGATAAAAAAATTAGAAAACGAAAAAAATTTTTGTCTGGAATTGAATTGACAGAAAAAATTTTTATAATATAATACTGATAAGAATGGAGGTGATCCTTTGAAAATCGGACTCATTGGACTCGGCAAGATGGGATTTCATCTGGCATTAAATCTCCGTGATCATGGCCATGAGGTGGTTGGATTCGATCTCTCAGACCAGGCGAGAAAACGCTTGGAAGAGGAAAACGTTGCAACTGCTTCAGATCTTCCGGCCCTGCTGGCGGCCCTTCCCGCCCCCAAGGTGCTTTGGATGATGGTGCCCTCTGGTCAGGCGACCGAGGCGAGTATTCAGGAAGCGAAAGCGTTGCTCTCGGAAGGGGACATTCTGATCGATGCCGGCAACTCGAACTACAAGGATTCCATGCGCCACGGCGCGGAGCTTGCTGCCCAGGGGATCCGGTTTTTGGACGTAGGCACCTCCGGGGGCATGTCAGGGGCGCGCAACGGAGCCTGCCTGATGATCGGCGGGGATCCGTCCGCCTACGAGTATTTGGAGGAAGCCTTCCAGGATGTCGCAGTCGAAAAGGGCTGTGTCTATACTGGCAAGGCAGGCAGTGGCCATTTTATGAAAATGGTCCACAATGGGATTGAGTATGGCATGATGCAGGCGATTGGAGAGGGCTTCCAGATTATGCGGGAGAGTCCTTTTGACTACGATCTTGCGGATGTGGCGGAGAACTGGAATCATGGCTCCGTGATCCGGGGCTGGCTGATGGCCCTGGCGGAGGAGCAATTCCGTGCTCATCCGGATTTATCGGATCTGCGTGGCGTGGTAGCGGCCAGCGGAGAGGCCAAATGGACCGTAGAGGCTGCATTGGAGCTGGGGATTGCAGCGCCCACCATTGCCCTTTCGTTATTCATGCGAAACCTTTCCCAGGAAGAGGACAGCTTCTCGGCCAAGGTGGTTGCCGCCCTGCGCAATGGGTTTGGCGGCCATGCCATGGTCAAAAAGGAAGACGCGTAAGCAAGCTCTTGAATTTATGAAATAGGAGAAAATTATGGAAACTTTAAGTGCGGTGCAAAGCTTATTGATCGCTCTCTGGGTGGCCGCCGTCATGTCTCGTTGGCTCGGCGGTGGTGCGACCTTGACCCTCCGCTTCTCCCCGATGATGACGGGCCTGGTAGTCGGCGTGGTCATGAAGAATGTGAAGGATGCCATGATCGTGACGGCTGCCCTTCAGATGATCTATATGGGGGTCTTTTCCCCAGGTGGCTCCATGCCGTCAGAGCCGGCCATTGCTGCGGCGATAGCCGTTCCAGTCGCGCTATTGGGCAACCTCAAGCCGGAAGCGGCGATTGCAGTGGCTGTTCCAGTGGGCCTGTTAGGCAGTTATCTCTATCAATTCCGTTTCTTTATCAATACCTTCCTTGGAAAATTTACCGACAAGGCGGTCGAACAGCTCAATGACCGGGCCATTCGTCGCTCGATCATTACCTATCCGACGCTGGCCTCCTTTATCCTCTTTGTCCCCCTGGTTTTCGTGGCACTTTACTACGGTGCACCGAGGATCGCCAGCGTGATCAATGCCCTGGAGGGCACGGTCGTCCTTCATATCCTCGAAGTCGTAGGCGGCGGCCTGGCGGCCATCGGTATTGCGACGACGATCTATGTGATTGGACGGAAGGACTACCTGGTCTTCTTCCTTTTGGCATATTTCATGAGCGTGACGCTCAAGCCCTTGAAAATCACCATGGTCACCTATGCGATCTTTGGCTTGCTGATCGCCCTCATCTTCATCATGGCTCAAAAGGGAGGCCAGGCCAATGCCCAAAGCACTGCGGCAGCTGCGAAGCTCTCCGGTGATGAAGATTATGATGATGGATTTTAAGAAGGAGAATAACAATGAGTGAAATAATCAAAAAAAGCGTAGGTGCGCCGGAGGAAATCACGAAGAAGGACGTCACCAAGGCCTATCTGAGATGGCACTTTGCCAATGAAATTCCTCATACCTTTGAACGCTACCTGGCTCCTTCCCTGCTCTACGGCATGATGCCGGTGCTGCGTAAGCTATATAAAGATGACGAGGCCCTCAAAGCCGCGTATAAAAGACAGCTCCTCTTTTTCAACACCCAGCTGACCTGGGGCGGTGGGGTCATCACCGGATTGATGTCCTCCATGGAGGCCAAGCGGGCGCAGGAAGAATATGAAAACAAAGAGATC
>CABTYV010000037.1 GCA_902489145.1 uncultured Tissierellia bacterium
ATCCGATCGGTCTCACGGAAATGCGTGAATTCAACGCCGTTGTCGGTTTGAATGGTCTGGGGTTGGTAGCCGAAATGACGGATGGCCATTTTGACAAATTGGACGGTGGAATAGGAAGATTGTTCACGGAAGGGGTAAATAAAGCGTTCTCGGCTGGATTCATCGATGACGGTGTATTGAAAGAATCGATCCGGCATTTTACCCGCGTTACTAGCTTTTGGAACGTACTTCATATCGAGTTGCCACTTCACTCCAAGGGCTTTTGAGATCTTGTAGCGGCGAATAACAAAGTTGACAGAATAGCCTAAACGATACGTTTTAACAGCATGAAATCTTGTTTCTAAAGGATGTGGAAGATAGTACAGAGTATTTGTTATACTAGTTGATATAGAGAGAATCCTTTCTTTGTTTGTTTAGCACTTTCATTGTACAGGATTTCTCTCTATATTTTTTTCTTCTTGGTCTCACATCAATTGTATCTCTACATTTCGGTCTTACTCATTCTTTATATGATTATTGCGCGCGCCTGATGATATGGTAAAATAAAAGGGACTTGCTACAGGGGGAAGTGCGCCCGCCGCGAGCGGAAAAGTAGATTTTCTGCCCGCCTTGGTTGAAGCCTTTGCCCGGTAGAGAAATGAAGGAGATGTGCATGGATCCTGCCCAAAATGACCCTGGAGCCCAAAATTTGCTGACCCAGCTGATCCTGATGTTGGTTCTGATTTTGGTCAATGCCTTTTTTGCCGCTTCGGAAATGGCTTTGGTTTCCGTCGATGGCAACCGAATGAAGGAAAAAGCGGAGGAAGGCGACAAAAAAGCGAAACGTATTTTGAAGCTGATGGAGGATCCTTCTCGCTTCCTTTCGACCATTCAGATCGGGATCACCCTGGCGGGTTTTATTAACTCCGCTGTGGCAGCGACGGGCCTGGCCCAGTATTTGGGCACTCTCTTCGCGAGCTGGCGGGTGCCTTCTGCCTACCAGGTGGCCACCCTGCTATTTACGGTCGTTTTGTCTCTGGTGACCATCGTTTTTGGCGAGCTCATCCCCAAGCGTTTGGCCTTACAAAATCCAGACGGCTTTTCCCTCTCTGCGATCAGCGTCTTATGGTGGACCGCCAAGATTTTGCGTCCCTTTGTCTCCCTGCTGTCGAATTTGACCAATACGATTTTGCGCCTGATGGGCATCGAGATCTCCTCCTCGGAAGAGCAGGTCACCATGTCGGATATCAAGTCCATTATCCAGGTCGGACAAAGTCAGGGCATTATCAATTTGGTCGAAGAAGAGATGATCAACTCAATCATCACTTTTGATGACAAGATGGCCGAAGAGATTATGACCCCTCGGACCGAGGTCTTTGCCATTGACCTCAACGACCCGCCCTCTGAGTTCATCGATGACCTGCTTTCGGTGCGCTATTCCCGCATCCCGGTCTATGATGATGAGATTGACAATATTGTCGGAGTGCTTTATATCAAGGACTATCTCCAGGCCGCCTATAAAGACGGCTTCGAGCAGGTGGATATCCGCTCGATCATGCGTGCCCCCTATTTCGTTCCGGAGCGCAAGAATATCAATGAGCTTTTTGGCGAGATGCGGGAGGACAACTTCCATTTTGCCATCCTGATCGATGAGTATGGCGGATTTTCAGGGATTGTGACCATGGAGGATTTGATCGAGGAGATCGTCGGCGATATTGATGATGAATATGATGCCGATGAGCCGGAGATTGACCGGGTCAATGAGACGACCTGGTATGCCAAGGGGACCCTGTCTATCAAGGAGTTAAATTTTAACCTCTCCTGTAAAATCAACGAGGACAATGAAGATTATGATACCCTGGGGGGCCTCCTCTTCTTTCTAATGGGGCGGATTCCGGAGGATACAGAACGGCCCTTTATTGAATATGAGGGGATCCGGTTCATGATCGAAAGGATTGAAAACAAGCGCATCACCTGGATCCGCATCGAATATGATTCAGAGGAAGAGGCGGAGGGGGCCGAAGCACATAGCGAATAAAAGACCGAGACAGGCCTCGTTTTCGTAGAGCGGGGCCTGTTTTTTACACAGCCGGCCAACGGCCAAGGAGTCAGGCATGATCAAGGAAAAAGGAAAAGCACTTACGATCTGGTGGAAGGAGGGGGGCTATCGTTGGGTTCTGTCCCTGGTCCTCCTTTTTTTGCTCTGCTTGGTTTTGGCGACCTTCCTGCCGAAGCAGGGGGCCCGGGAGTCGGCGATTTTTTTAAAGCGGAATGGACAGTCTCCCATGCTCCAAGGCAAGGCCCTTTACTATGTGGAGGGACAAACGCTCGTCTGTCAGGAGGGCGATCGGGTGCGCTTTCGAAAAAAGCTGCCCGGTCCGGTCCGTTCCGTCGCCTATGGACCGGTCATTTCCCTCCTGGTGGAGGAGGAGTTGATCGATCTGGACGCCGGCAGCGGAAAGGAGCTGGGACGGAAGACCTTCCCAAAGGCCCAGTGGGTTCGGACCCTCTCGCCGGATCAGCGCGCTGTGGGCCTTACAGATCGCGTTTTATTAATCGATCAGAAAAGAGCGGTCACAAGCGTCAGAAAGAGCCGGGCGCTGCCGCAGGGAGCTGTGCAAGGAGCCCAGAACCTGCTGGCCTTTTGGGATGGGGGCAAGCGAGCAGAAAAGGGTCGGGCAGAGGGCCAGATCCACTGGGATAGCGGCATTGCGCCCGTCCCGGAGGGCTTGCATGCAGGAAGCTTTATTGAGATCTGGGAAGGAAAGCAGCAAAGGCTCTTTTTGCCTGCTTATCAGCCCATCCGCTCAGTCACGCCCTGGGACCAGTCCTTTGTCATCGCGCTAGAGGGTCGCTTGATGGTGCTTCGGAAGGACCAGCTGCTAGCCTCCATCCCGCTGCGCTCCTTTGAGGGCGTGGCTGTGGCCGGAAAAAGGCTGGCTTTCCTAGATGGGGGCAGGCTTCGGACCTTGTACTCGGACGGGAAGCCGCTCGCCCCACCACCAGTGACTATGAAGGTCCGCTATGTGATCGCCTCTGGGGACACCCTTTATTTTTTGGGAGAGGGCAAGCTGGGCAAATGGACCCCAAAGACCTATGCCGAATATCCCTTGGCACTTCAGGACAAGGGGGCAGGGCCCGTGGTGGTAGAAAATCAGTCAGGATCGCCCGCCATTCAGACGCCACAAGGCCTTCTTTTCTTGGACGCCTGGACAGAAGCCTATCAGCCGGGCGAGGCGGTTTCAAAATGAGGGGAGCTGCCCTATGAGTATCAAAACATTCATCCCATGGCTGGTGCAAGATTTGCACCTGCCTTCGCTTGTCGCCCTGCTTCTTACGATCCTTCTGATCTTGTTTTTGACCAAGCTCCTCCAGTCGGTCCTTTGGCGGCTGATTGAGGGGCTCTACCATAAAAATACCCGGATCAAAGCCGGCAATGCTCGGGAAAAAACCATCCTCACGGTCTTTCACTCTGTCTTAAGCGTGGGCCTCTATTTCTATGCAGGGGTCAGCATTTTAGACCTTTTGGGGGTGCATACCGGATCAATCCTGGCCGCCGCCGGCATCGGTGGCATTGCCCTGGCCTTTGGAGCCCAGCGCATCATTGCGGATCTTTTTTCGGGCGTTTTTCTCCTCTTGGATAATGACTTGAATATCGGCGATTGGGTGGAGTTCGAGGGTAAGGAAGGAGAGATCATCTCGCTTACGCTGAGAAGAACCAAGCTGCGCCAATATAGCGGCGTCATCATCACCCTGCCCAATTCCAAAATCACCACCATCGTCAACTACCGCAGGACCCGCCAGGCCATCCAGTGTGATATCGTCCTTTCCGTCTCCAACCACCTGCCCCTGGGGGCTGCCAAAAGGATTTTGATGGAAGCGGCCGCTTCCTGCCAAAAAGCCTACCCCAGCTTACTGGAAAAGGATCCCTATTGGGTGGGGGTTGATCAGACCGGGCCCTTCTCCTACGAGGCGCGGATAGGCCTGGTTTCTCGCTACGGCGACCATTATGCCCTGCAGAGACGGATGCGGGAAGCCTGCCTCCAGGCCCTGCAGGACAATCAGGGACTCGCCCAGGGAATGCCTTTTTCTGAAGAAGGGAGGGCCTAAGCGATGACGCTCCTTTCCTTCCAAGAGGGGGATGTGATCACCCTCAAAAAGCCCCATGCATGCGGCGGAAACGCCTGGACCATCCTGCGATTAGGCGCGGAGCTGAAGCTCTCCTGTCAGAGCTGTGGCCATGTGATTTGGTTGAAGCGAGCCGACTTCAATCGTCAGGTGCGGAAAATGAAAAAGGAGGACGGAAGCTTCGTCTCCGTCCTCCACCGACCCTAGCGAGGGATGCCCTTAATTCAGCGGCAGGACCTCCATCGCCTCCAGCTCCTGGTGAATCGCAGAGAGGCTGGGCAAGGAGCGGGAATAGTAGGTGGCATTGCAGACGGCTTGGGCAGAGAGGAAGGCTTCTCTGGCATCATTGAAACGCATATAATCGCCAATAAAACCGGCGACCAGGGCTTGATTGGTATAGGTTTCGGAGGCGATTTTTTTCGTGGGGCCGGATGCCTCATACATCTTTTTTTCGCCGGTGACCAGGAGAGAACCCTCCAGGCCGCGGTTGATGATGATGTTTTTGGCCCCCATATCAATGCACTCCAATCCTGCACGCAGGAGATCTTCCTTGCTGCGCAGGTCCTCCTCCAGCATCTCCGAGAGCTCCTCGACGGTGGGGGTAATGAGAAGTGGCTTTTTGGGCAGGCTTTCCAGGACAATCTCCTGGTCCAGAATGGGCAGAAAATTGGCCTGATTGACCACTGCAATCTCGATCATGCGCAAATACAGATCGGCCGTCGTACCCTGAGGCAGGGAGCCAGCTAAAACCATAAAATCCCCCTCTCGGACGCGGGAGAGATAGAACATCAGCTGGTTGATTTCACTGGTGGAGACGGTGTTTTCACGGCCCATTACATAGGTTTCGATATCCCCATCGAAAATGGAGACGTCGATCCGGGTTTGCTCCTGGATGGGAATAAATTCGTGGTTGACCCCCTCGGTGGAGAGCTTTTCTTCGATAAAATCGCCCGTATGCCCGCCTACAAAGCCAGTCGCGGTGGTGGGAATATCCAGAATATTGAGGATGCGGGAGATATAGATGGCCCGCCCACCGGGATAAACGGCGTCGCTTCGGGCCGTCTGGTGGCGGCCAATTTCAAAATGATCGACGGTAGTAACCAGATCGACCGATGGATTTAGGGTGACGGTATAGATCATAGAGGCCCTCTTCTTTCTTTCTAGTAGACGGTTTGCTTCCCTGCTATTATACCATGGCCTCTGCATGGAGAGCGGGGGAGCTGGTCGCTGCTGGTGGAGGGGCCGAGAGCAGCACCTGGCTTGGCATCTGGGCGCGCTCTGAGCTGAGATCGGCAGCATCATAGGCTTGAAGGGCCGCAAAATCAACGCTGCGATCGCCATAGCGGCTTCGTAGATTATAGAGGGGTCGGCCTAATTTTTCTCTCTTTTCATGGCGAAGAAAGGGGCGAAGGAAGGAAGTTTGTACCCGTTGGGGCTGGGGCAGGAGTTTTTCGGCGCGCAGGGTCATGGCGCGGACGCGGTGGCGCCAGGTCCAAACCTGATCAAAGAGCCTTAGAGCAGCATCGCGCAGCTCTTGGGCGTTTTGACAGGGATGGGGCAGGGGGCCGCTTTCATGCAGGTTCAAAAGATGGGGGTCTCGAATGGATAGGGTGAGGGCGCTGGCCGCAAGATCCTGGCGCATGAGCTTTTTTTCGACCTCCTGGGCCAGACGCAGGAGGGAGTGGGCGACTTCGGTCCGGTCGCAGAGATCATAGCGAAAGGTCGTCCCACAGCCGATGGACTTGATGGGGGGATGAAAATCATAGAGGGCCACGGGGCTCTTGTCGCGCCCATTGGCCCCCAGCCATAGTCGCTCGCCGTTGCGCCCTAGGAGTCGGCGGATAAAGCGGGGGTCAGCCTGGGCCAGATCGCCAATGCGCTCAAAGCCAAAACGGGCGAGCGTTCGCGTGGTGCTGGGACCGCAGAAGAGGAGGTCGCTCACCGGCAGGGGCCAGGCGATGTCCTGATAATTGCTCTGGTCAATCCGGGTCTGTCCATCGGGCTTTCGATAGTCGCTCCCCAGCTTGGCGAAAAACTTATTGTCACTGACCCCCACAGAAATGGTGATGCCCAGCTCTGATCGAAAACGTTGCCGCAGGGTCTGGGCAATGGCCATACCATCGCCAAAAAGAGCGGTGGATCCGCTCACATCCAGCCAGCACTCATCCATCCCAAAGGGCTCCACCTGAGGGGTGTAGTCCAGGTAGATGCCATGGGCCAGTTTGGAGTAGGCGAGATAGAGGGCAAAATCGGCCGGGACCAATATCAGCTGGGGGCACTTCTGCAGGGCCTGCCAGATCACCTCGCCGGTCTTCACACCGGCCTCCTTGGCCTCCTGGGATTTCGCTAAAATAATCCCGTTTCGGGCGGCCGCATCGCCGCAAACGGCCATGGCCTTGCCCCGCAGGGCCGGCCGGCGCGCCTGCTCAATGGAGGCATAGCAGGCATTCATATCCGCATGTAAGATCCAACGTCTCATCTTCTTCCTCTTTTCACTTCGGCAGAAACAAGAAGAATAACTTCCTGTTACGTGCATTATAAGCAGATAGACTGCCGATGTCAAGAAAAAAGGAAGATACCCTGCCGAAAATAGGGAGAAACAGGAGACAAAGCTTCCACTTTCTGATAGAATGAGGACGACGAAGCGGACGTTTGGGCGGGGATCGCAGGACAGAGGAGAAAAAGCGAGGATCGCGATGAAATTTTCGGAAAAGGTGCGTCAGGCACGAAGAGAAAAGGGATGGACCCAGCAGGAGCTGGCAGAGGCACTTCGCCTGTCGGTGCGGACGGTGGGCAGCTACGAAAGCGGCAATAGCTATCCCAAGAGCCGTCTGATCTATGACCGGCTGGCCACGCTTTTTAACCGAGACCGGAACTATTTTTTAGTCGAGGAGGACCAGGAGGCCCCGTATAGGGCCAAGGCGGCGGAGCCGGAGGAGGAGGCCGAACGGCTGATTCATCAGGCCAACAGCCTTTTTGCGGGCGGCAGACTCAGTGAGGAGGACAAGGACGCGGTCATGCGGGCCTTGCAGGAAGCCTATTGGGACGCCAGAAAAGAGCAGGATCATGCGGATTGACCAGGAGGTAGCGCGGCTCTATGACCGCTTTGGCAACCGCAACCCGGAAGACTGGGCGCGGGGGCTGGGGATTCACCTCTATGAACGCAGCGATTTTCACCAGCTGATGGGGATGTTTGCCGTGATTTCGGACCGCCCTTGTATTTTCCTAAACGGCGCTCTACGGGAGGAGGAACGGCGGATGGTTTTGGCCCACGAGCTGGGCCACGCCCTCCTGCACCGAGGAGAGGCCGGTTTGGTAGACCTGGCGGCCTTTACCCTCTTTTCGACCAGCAACCGAATGGAGTATGAGGCCAATGTCTTTGCCGCCCACCTGCTCATTGAGGAGGCGGAGGTTCTTCGCCTGGCCCAGGAAGGGGCAGATTTGCCGGTCATGGCCCATCGTTTGGGGGTGGACATCAATCTTCTTTTGATCAAGCTGTATGAGATGTGGAAGAAGGGCTTTCCCATTCCGGCACCCGACCTGCCGCCGGCGGATTTCTTGCAGTATGGGCGCCAGGAACGCCCAAGCGAATAAAAAAGCGACGCGCCGATCGGAAGGCGTGTCGCTTTTTTGTGTGCTTTTTCGTTTCTTTACTTCAGCCGCACGAAGAGCTGGTTGGGACTGTCCTTTGAAGCCCGGCGTCCTTCGACCTGGACATTCTTCATGGACTGGATAAAGGGGGCCAATTTTTTGTAGCCATAGTTTCGCACATCGAAGTCGGGATGGCGCTTGACCAGCTGATTGCCCAGATTGGCCAGGGAGATTACGCCATCTTCATCGGAGGCTTCCAAGATGATATTGCGAATCGACCGGCGCAGCACGGACATCTGAGTCCCGGTGTTGCCGGACCTGTGGGGATGAGTGACCGGTTTATTCTCATTTTCGGTGCGAATGGACTCCGCATTGGCCGGGGGGAGCGCATGGTCCTCTTCCTCCTCTTTTTCGCCTTCTGCCGTCTTGTAGAGCACATCCAGGTATTTAAAGGAGTTGCAGGCGGCGATAAAGGCGGAGGGGGTTTTGGACTCGCCCATGCCAATCACGTGCATGCCGGATTCCCGCAGGCGGGAGGCGAGACGGGTAAAGTCCGAATCGGACGAGACCAGAATAAAGCCGTCGACACTCATGGTATAGAGGATATCCATGGCGTCGATGATCAAAGCGGCGTCGGAGGAATTTTTCCCATTGGTATAGGAATACTGCTGGATGGGGGTGATGGAGGCCTCCAAGAGGGTGCTTTTCCAGCGGCCATTTTCGTTGGAGGTCCAGTCGCCATAAATTCTTCGATAGGTGGTGATGCCGTAGTTGGACACCTCATCAAAAATAATTTGGACATATTTGGGAGAGACATTTTCTGCGTCAATTAAGACGGCATAGCGTGCTTCATCATTCATAGGAAACTCTTTCTTCTAATTTACTGAATTGGTAGGAAACAAGGATACCCACGACCAGCATGGCCCCGCCGAAGAGAAGGGCAATGGGCAGGCTCAGACCGGCAGTGGCCAGGCCGGAGGGGCGGTAGGCCGGCAAAATAATGGCGGGGAAGATGCCAGCGGTGGACCCGATGACCATGCCCAGCACGGAGTGATACATTTTGGCATAGTGGCGGTCGAAGAGACGGGCCGCCAGCTTGGAGAGGAGGGCCACACAGAGGACCATGCCCAGGGAGAAGGGCAAAATCATGGTGAAGTCGAAGCCGGCAATGGCCCCCGCCATTTTATCGTACAGACCAAAATAGATCAGGAAGTTGGAGGGGGACATCCCCGGCACAATGAAACCCAGGGAGACCACCGCACCGGAGAAAAACCAGATCAGGGGACTGGGGGCAATATGGGGGAGATTTTTACCCAAAAACATGAGGGAGAAGATGATCACAGCCCAGAGGGCCATTAGGAACAAATCGCCCGAATCCCGGCCCTGCTCGCCTGCTTGCCGATAGAGGGAGGGGAAGGTACCGATGACAAAGCCGATAAAAAGACAGACGAATTGGGCGGCGTATTGACCGAAGGCTTTTTCTACAAAGACAGAAAAGAGCAAAACGCCTAGGATCCCGCCCAGACCGACTGGGAAGAAGTAGCGGACGTGGGCCCAAAAGCGGTCCCGGATATGGGAGAGAAAGCGGATGGCCGGCTGGTAGACGCCAAAAATGACGGAGAGGACGCCACCGGAAAGGCCCGGCAAAATGCCGCCGATCCCGATTAAAATTCCTTTTACCAGGCGGATCAGCCAGTCTTTCAGACCAGCCTGGGCATTGGGTGCATCAATAATTTCTTTCATCATAACCTCCTGTTTTCAGTATCTATCATACTATAAGAGGCAACTTTAGGGATAGTGTGAAGAGGCGTTCTATTTTGTTGGCAAGTGGGTCCGCTTGCGTTATAATAGGAGCACATTTGAATTACCGGGGGTGCTAAGGCTGAGAAGACGACCGTCTAACCCTAATGACCTGATCTATGTAATGATAGCGAAGGGAAGGTATTTTCGATTACTCCTCCGGTAGTGTGCATTTATGTACCTGTTGAGGAGGTTTTTTTATGGAAAAAGATCATCGCTCTTCATTGTCCTTTTCTGCCATCATGCTGGCAGAAGCGGGGGTTTGCATTGCCCTGGCCAAGATTTTGGGCAGCATCAAGCTCTTTGAGATGCCCTTGGGTGGCTCGATCACGCCGGCTTCGATGGCGCCCCTTTTCCTTTTTGCCATCCGTTGGGGATGGAAGCGGGGGCTTTTGGTGGGCTTTGCCTACGGCATTGTGGATATGCTGATTGGCGGCTATGTCATTCATCCGGCTCAAATGATTTTGGACTATCCGGCTGCCTATGCCATGTGTGGGCTGGCGGGCTTGGCCCTGGTCAAATCGAACACCAATACGATTACGGCTCATCTGCCGTCCATCCTGCTGGCCACGCTGATGCGGGCGCTCATGCATATCATCTCCGGCCTCATTTTCTTTGGGGAAGGGCGGAGCTTTGGCGCTTCGCTGGCGCATAGTGTCGGCTACAATCTCCAGTTTTTGCTACCGGATGTGGTCATCTGCATTGTGGTGCTCTACCTGCTCTGGCCGCCCCTTTCCCGCGTTTTCCGAGACCAGCGGGCCTAGGCGGGTCAGCGCATTTCGGACTGGGCACTTTACGCATTTGTAAAGAACCGCAATTTTTCGCGGGGCAGTTGCCAGGCAACTGGCAGCTGCCCCGTTTTTTTGTCCGCTGCTCGGCCGCTCTTTCCGCGATAATGGGCGTTCATTTGTCGTTTATGCAGTACAATAACAAAATGAAGGATCAGGAAATAGGCCTTGACTTTCGCTAGGCCCTATTTTAGGATGGTTTTGGCTGATAAAGTCAATCAAAATATTCCATATTGGGCGCACATTCCCCACTGGAATATAGGAATCTCAGAGAAAGGGAGAAGGAATGAGCGATAACTTATATTCGATGCCGGGTTACTTTCAGCAAATGCCTTATATTGGAAACGATTTAGATTTCCAGGATGAGGCCAATGCCCAGGAGCTGCACGGGATTGAAGAGAAGATTGCTGATTTGATCCGCACGGCACAGGAGGCGGGCAAACCGGATGATAAGGTGCATGCGTCTGGGGAGTGGACGGCTTTGGAGCGAGTCCATCAGCTGGTGGATGAGGGCAGCTTTTTGCCGCTCAATTCCCTGTTCAATCCAGAGAACAATAAAAATGGATCGGTGGCCATCATCAAGGGCCTGGGCAAGATTGCAGGGCGTTGGTGTGTCATTTTAGCATCGGATAATAAAAAATTGGCCGGCGCCTGGGTGCCGGGTCAGTCGGAGCTGCTCCTGCGCGCGTCGGACACGGCCAAGATGCTGCGCATTCCGCTGGTGTATGTGCTCAATTGCTCCGGCGTGAAGCTGGATGAGCAGGAAAAGGTCTATGCCAACCGTCGAGGCGGTGGCGCGCCCTTTTTCCGCAATGCAGAGCTGGCTCAGCTGGGCGTTCCGGTCATCGTCGGCATCTTTGGCACCAATCCGGCGGGCGGCGGCTATCATTCCATCTCGCCAACGATCATTGTGGCCCATGAAAAGGCCAATATGGCCATCGGTGGCGCCGGCATCCTGGGCGGCATGAATCCCAAGGGTGGGCTGGACCAGGAAGGGGCCGAACAGCTGATTGAAGCAACGAAAAAAGGCACGGCTACGCCACCGGGAACCATCTCCGTCCATTATGATGAAACCGGCTTTATGCGGGAGGTCTATGCCAGCGAGGAAGGGGTTCTGGCAGGCATCCGCAAATATGTTTCCTATCTCCCGGCCTTCGACCTCCAGTTCCACCGCGTCGATGATCCTCAGGAGCCGCTTTTCTCGGCCAGCGATCTTTACCATCTCATTCCGGTCAATCAAAAGAAAGCCTATAAACCTTATGAAATGCTGGCCCGCCTCTTCGACGGCTCCCAGTTCCTGGAATTCAAGTATGGCTACGGCCCGGAAATCATTTGTGGGCTGGCTAAAATCAATGGCCTCTTAGTAGCGACGGTTACCAACAACCAGGGCTTGATGATGAATTATCCGGAATATAAGGAAAGCGGCGTGGGCGTTGGCGGCAAAATTTACCGCCAGGGCTTCGTCAAGATGAATGAATTCATTACCCTCTGTGCCCGCGACCGGATCCCCGTCATTTGGATCCAGGATACGACCGGCATTGATGTGGGCGATGACGCCGAGCGCGCTGAGCTGCTGGGGCTGGGCCAATCGCTCATTTATACCATCCAGCAATCCAACCTGCCCCAGTTGGAGATCACTTTGCGTAAGGGCTCGGCCGCTGCCCACTATGTCATGGGCGGTCCCCAGGCCTACACCACCAACGTCTTCTCCATCGGAACCGCTGCAAGCGAGATGCAGGTGATGAACGGCGAAACCGCCGCTGCCGCAATGTTCTCTCGCCGCCTCGCTAAGGAGGCCAAGGCAGGCCATGACCTCCAGCCAGTCATCGATAAGTTCAACGAACTCGTAGCCCAATATAAGGAGAAATCCTCTCCCGCCTACTGCGCCAAGCTGGGCCTGGTCGATGAAATCGTAAATATGGATCGGATTCGCGCCTACATGGTCGCCTATACCGAAGCCTACTACCAGAATCCCAAATCCATCTGCCCCTTCCATCAGATGATCACTCCCCGCGTCATTCGGGACTGGGATATGAGCCAGGGCTACTGCTAGACCAGCCGGGCAATGCGGCATCGGCCTGCGGGCAGTCGCATGGAAGCGATGCGGCATCGGCCTGCGGACAGTCGCATGGAAGCGATGCGGCATCGGCCTGCAGGCAGTCGCATGGAAAAAGTGCGGTGTCGGCCTCCGGCCGACGATTGAAAAAAAAAGCGGTGGCGCCCCCTGCAGGGGCGCTTCCTTATGGAAAGAAAAGCGGAAGGAAGCCGGGCCAGGCCCGACTTCCTCTCTTTTTATCGAAGGGGAGGGGCGGCTTTTGGCCGCCCTTCTGCTTGTGGTTCGTAGGGAAGGGCAGCCGGCGGCTGCCCCACCGCTATGGCACGCAGTAGCGGAGGGGCGACGGAGTCGCCCTTCCTATTTGATTTTTGTGGATTTTTGGCTCGATGGCGACAAGAAGCAAGATTTGACTGATTTCATCAAGCGTTTTTGCGAGATTTGGGCCAGGTGTAGAGGAAAATCGGGGGGTAGCGATTTTCCTCTACACCTTTTTTGGGAAAATGGACGAAAGTGTAGAGGAAAATGCGGGGGTAGCGATTTTCCTCTACACCTTTTTTGGGAAAATGGACGAAAGTGTAGAGGAAAATGCGGGGGTAGCGATTTTCCTCGACATCTTTTTTGGGAAAATGGACGAAAGTGTAGAGGAAAACGAGGGGGTGGCCATTTTCCTCTACATTTTTTTGGGGAAAATGGCTGAAAGTGTAGAGGAAAACAGGGGGGTGCCTGTTTTCCTCCCCTTTTTTGACG
>CABTYV010000038.1 GCA_902489145.1 uncultured Tissierellia bacterium
CCTCAAGCTTTTCCTTATCGCCCGCCGGAGCTAGCAGCTCTGGTTTAGGAGCGGCCTTCATGGGCCGAATCTGCTTCCATAATGATAGAAAGGATCATGGGGTTGCGTTGGATCTCTGAGTAGACATAAGATTTGATCTGGTCTCTGATCTCTGATTTCAGGCTCGCCCAATCCTTATTTCTTTTCTTTTCCGCATTCTGGAAGATGGCGCGTACCAGCTTCTTCATCTCCTGGATCATATCGATATTGTCCTTCATATAGACGAAGCCGCGGGAAAGAATTTCAGGGCCGGCGGAAAGATGGGCTGTATTTTGATCAACCGTTGCCACAATCACGATCATGCCATCGTCTGCCAGGCGCTTGCGGTCGTTTAGGACCACACTGCCCACATCCCCTACGCCCAGACCGTCGATCAGAACCTGCCCCGCCGGCACCTCCTGATCGGTATTGGCGCTGACCTGGTCGCCCCGGCGTTCAAACTCGAAGACGGTACCATTTTTGCCCATTAAAATATGATCCTCCGCCATCCCCATGGACAGGGCCAGGTCCCGGTGGCTGTAGAGCATGCGGGCCTCGCCGTGGGCGGGGATAAAGTAATTGGGCTTAACCAGCGAGTGCATGATCTTCAGCTCCTCTGCACAGGCATGGCCCGATACGTGTACCTCGGCCAGGGAGGAATAAATGAGCTTGGGTCCCATTTCGGTCAATTTATTGATCATATCTCCGATTGATTTCTCATTGCCCGGGATCTGAGAGGCGGAAAGAATGATGGTGTCGGTCGGCTGGATCTGGATCTGTCGATGGCTGTTGTTGGCCATGCGGGACAGGGCGGACATGGGTTCGCCTTGAGACCCGGTGATCAAAAGCGTAATCTGACTGGGCTTATAGTCCTTGACCTCGTTTATGTTAATCAGAGTATTCTTCTTAACCTTCAGATAGCCTAAATTCATGGCCACCTCTACGTTGGTCAGCATGGAACGTCCGGTAAGCGCCACCTTGCGGTGGTTGGCTTCCGCCGCCCAGATGATTTGCTGGACCCGGTGGAGGTTGGAGGCAAAGGTCGCTACGATGATCCGGTCCTTGGCCCGTGCAAAAATTTGCTTGAAGGTCTCCCCGACCGTCCGCTCCGACATGGGGTAACCGGGGTGCTTGACATTGGTGGAATCACTGAACAGGGCCAGGACCCCCTCTTCTCCCAGCTTGGCCAGGGTCTGAATGTCGGTGGGCTCGTTGTCAATGGGGGTAAAATCGAATTTAAAATCGCCGGTGAAAAGCACCGTGCCCACAGGATTTCGAACGGCAATGGCGCAGGCATCGGGGATGGAGTGGGCGACGCGGATAAATTGACAGTCAAAAGGCCCCAATTTGAGATGGTCCCCGGCCTTCACGTATTTGATCCAGTCATAGGAAAGACCATGCTCATTAAATTTATTTTGCAGCATGCCCCCCGTCAATCGCGTACAGTACACATTGACCGGCAGCTTTTTGAGCACATAGGGGACTGCTCCATAGTGGTCCTCATGGCCGTGCGTAATGAGGATCCCCCGGACCTTATTTTTATTCTTCTCCAGATAGGTAATATCCGGGATCACCGTATCGATCCCCGGCATCTCATCATCTGGGAAGGTCAAGCCACAGTCGATGACAATGATGTCATTGCCATATTCGACTGCGGTCATATTTTTACCAATTTCCATCAAACCACCCAGAGGAATGATGCGAAGCTTCTTGGTCGGCGTCTCGATGGTCTTGTTGCGAGGCCTCCGCGCCCGCTCGACCGGCTTTTTCGCCAGACTTTCCTTTGGCCTACGGCCCCCGGACGGTCCATTCGGCCGGCCCGTCTGGCTTTTTCTGGGTTGGCCAGGCGCCTTGGCTCCCCCGCCTGATCTTGTCGCTGTCGTTTTGGCTTGCCGCTTGGGGGCTTGCCCCGGATTCCTAGGCCCGGTCTTTTTGACTTCCTGATTCAAAATCATTTCCTTTCTCTGCTTGTATTTCCTCTGGCTGATTCACCAGGTCCTGGTAGGCCCGACTGGCCTCGTCCCATTCCTGCTGATCCTCTACCAGCTGAAAAACAAAGTCTTCTTGGTCTGGATAATAAGAAAAAAGGGTGGCCTCCTTCGATAAAGGGTCCTCCAAGTAACAGTATTGCCGATCCTCATATTGGAAGGTCGCGAGCAAACGCACCTCGATCGGGCCAGCTTCGCCTTGGATTTGGATGACTTGTTCCGTCACATGGGCCTCCTTTTATTTTTATCCAACCAGGTTTGCAAAATAAACGCCGCTGCCAATGCATCGACGTATTTTTTTCGATTTTCGCGCCGCACCCCTGTTTCCATCAGGACGCGGTCTGCGGATCGGGTACTCATCCGCTCATCTTGATAGGTCACCATCCGACCCAATTCCTTTTCCAGGGCTTGCCCAAAGCTTCGTGCGCGCTGGGCAGATGCGCCCAGGTCCCCATTCATATGCCGGGGCAGGCCAATCACAATCTCTTCTACTTCATAGGTCTCAATGTAGGCTTGAATCCTTGCCAGATCCTCTGCCAGGCTCCTTCGATGGATGGTCTCCTTCGCCTGAGCAATTAAATACGTGGGGTCGCTGAGCGCCACCCCAATCGTCTTGGTTCCAACATCTAAGCCCATGGCACGGCTCATGGCCAACGCTTCCTCTCTGACTGATCAAAATCGTTCGCTTTTCGGTACAGAAAAGTTCGGCCGAAAACAATCCGGCCGACCTTCCTGATTTCAAATTAATCCAGCTTCTCTACATCCTCTGCGTCTGCTGCCCCTTTTCCTTCCTGGAGATAGTAGCGCAGGAGCTCTTCCAATAGTTCATCCCGGTCAAGCTGCCGAATGAGCTTCCGGGCGCCCCGATGGCTGGTGATATAGGTGGGGTCCCCCGACAGGATGTAACCGATCATTTGATTGACCGGGGAATATTCCTTTTCTTTTAATGCTTCATAGACCTCCGTTAAAATTTGCCGATAGGCCTTTTCCTGGTTAATGGGCGTAAAAAGCATCGTCTCACTGAAATCTTTGGACATCTCTGCCTCCTTACTGAATTTGCTCGCGAAGCAAATCCGCACAAGCGGCGATCGCTTTCTCGACCGCTTTTGGATCCTTGCCACCCGCCGTCGCAAACGCGGGCCGACCACCACCATTTCCTCCACATAGGCGAGCCAGGGCCTGGACGAGCTTACCGGCATGAGCTCCCTTGGACACGGCCGACTCGTCCATGGATACCACAAAAGAAACCTTGTCTTCTCCCGGTGCCGCCAAAACGATGACGGTGTCCTGCCTGCCCTCTTTTAAAGCGTCCACTGTATCCTTTAGCTCCGACATGGTCTTGCCCGGCAAAGCGCGCGCAATCAGCTGGAGCGGGCCCACCTGCTGGACCGTTTCCGAAAGCTTTTTGGAAAGATCGTTGGCAAGCTTCCCTTCCATCGCTGCAAGCTTTCGCTCCAGCTCCTTTTTCTCCTCCTGCAGGGCCGACAGGCGCTCCAGGAGTCCACCGCTACCTGCTTTGACCAGGCTTTTGGCCTCACGCAAAAGCGCACGATCCGAAAGGCTCGCTTGGTAAGCCGCTCGTCCGGTTAGGGCTTCAATCCGCCGAACGCCAGACGAAATCCCTTGCTCAGAGAGGATGCGGAAGGAACCGATCTGGGCGGTATTTTCTACATGGGTACCGCCGCAAAGCTCCCGGGAGAAGTCCCCCATTGACACTACGCGGACCTGGTCCTTATATTTATCTTCAAAAATCCCAATGGCACCTTCGGCCAGGGCCTCCTTGCGGTCAAGAATCTTGGTCGTGACCGGGTAGGAATCATAGATCGCCCGGTTGACAATGGCCTCTATCTCCTGAAGTGCCTCCTGGCTTAGGCCCTCGTAGTGGGTGAAGTCGAAGCGGAGACGCTGGTCCGTGACCAGCGAGCCCGCCTGGTTGATATGATCGCCCAGGACCCTTCGAAGGGCCTGGTTGAGCAGATGGGTAGCGGAATGGTTGAGCGTAATGTCGTGTCGATATAAGGCGTCCACCCGGGTCTCTACCGAATCTCCCCGGGCAATGCTGCCCGCTTCCACCCGAACGGCATGGAGATAATGCTCATCCTTATCCTTGCTGGTATGCGCCACGTGAATCTGTCCCCTTGGCGCAAGGACCTGGCCACGGTCTCCAATCTGGCCGCCTCCCTCTCCGTAAAAGGGCGTCTCATCCAAGAGCAGCTGACCAGCTTCTCCTGCCGCCAGCTGGTCCACCGGCTGGCCATCCCGGAAAAGAGCGAGCACCTGAGCCTGGCCTTCCAGCCTATCGTAGCCGATAAATTGGGTTGCAGGATAGGCGGAGAGGTCCAGGGTCTTGCTCTCCTCCCAGGCGTGTCCGGCCTTTCTGGCCTTGCGCGATTGGTCCTTTTGCGCCTGCATCCGCCTTTGGAAATCCTCCACATCTACCTGGATCCCGCGCTCGGCGGTAATCTCCTGGGTCAGATCCAGGGGGAAGCCAAAGGTGTCGTACAACTGGAAGGCATCTGCGCCGCTTAAAACCGTCTTCGATGCTTCACTCAGGGCATCCAGCTTTTCTTCCAAGAGTGCCAGCCCCTGGTCAATGGTTTTCTGGAAATTTTCTTCCTCCCGGACCACGATCTGATAGATGCGCTCCTTGGCCTCCTCCAGGCCGGGATATTCTGCCCGGTAGACCGGAATGACCTGATCCATAGCCTTGGTTAAAAATTCTCCCTGGATCCCCAGGAGCTTGCCGTGGCGATAGGCCCGCCGAATCAGACGGCGAAGAATGTAGCCTCGACCTTCATTGGAGGGAATTACGCCGTCGTGGACCAAAAAGGTCATGGCCTTGGCATGATCGATGATGATCCGCATGGACTCATCTCCCTTGCCCCCCCGTCCGTATTTCTTCCCGGATAAGGTCTCAATGGCCGCCCGCAGGGGTAAAAATTCATCCAAATCAAAGATATTGTCCCGATCCTCCGTGAGCAAGGCCAAACGCTCCAGCCCCATGCCCGTATCGATATTGCCATGCTTCAGGGGCACATAGGTGGTGCCATCCGCTTGACGGTTAAACTGCGTGAAAACCAGGTTCCAGACCTCCATGAAACGGTCCGAGTTTTCAGTCGGATCCTTCCCCGGTCCATACTTGGGTCCACGGTCATAGTGAATCTCCGAACAGGGACCACAGGGGCCCTGGTCCAGCTCCCAGAAATTATCTTCCTTTCCTAGCTTTAGGATCCGCTCCTTAGGAAATCCAACCTCTTCCGTCCAAATCCGGTAGGCTTCTTCGTCTTCTTTATAAACACTGATCCACAAACGGTCAGGATCCAGCTCAATCACGCTGGTCAAAAAAGTCCATGCCCAATGAATGGCCTCTTTTTTAAAATAATCCCCAAAGGAAAAATTGCCCAGCATTTCAAAGAAGGTCCCATGACGGGCGGTTTTGCCGACATGATCGATATCCGCCGTCCGCAGGCAGCATTGGGAAGAGGTGGCCCGGTTTTTGGCCATCTTCTTTTCCCCCAAAAAATAGAGCTTCAACGGCGCCATGCCCGCATTGATCAAGAGCAGGCTGGGATCGTCTTCAGGGATCAAAGAGAAGCTCTTGAGGCGCAAATGGTCTCTGGATTCAAAAAAATCCAAAAATAAGGTACGACATTCATTTAGTCCAATTTTTTTCATGATTCTCTCCTCGTTTTTTCTCCTTGTATTATAACACAGCAAGGAGAAAACGAAGGGCCAACCGAGCGCTCGGTTGGCCCTTTTCTTCTATTTAGATCGCTCGATAGAGCTCCGCCATATCCGCCAGGGTTTCTGATTGCGTCGTCTCTTCGATCGCCTGACTCATCCGCCTGATGATCAGCCGGGTAGGACAGTTAAGGTTCCCACCGGGACACTCGCCGCATTGGGTACAGTCGGCAAGCCACAGGGCCCCCTCCAGGCAATTGAGCAAGTCAAGGATCCTGATCTGATCCGCCGGTCTTGCCAGCTCATAGCCGCCCCGGATCCCTCGAACCGATCGGATAAAATGATCGCCCTTCAGCAGGCGAAAAAGCTGCTCCAGATAGCTGTCACTCAGCTCTAAGGCCTGGGCAATCTCGGAAGTGGAAATGGGCGCTCGATCTTCATTGGCGGCGATATAGGTCATCGCCCGTAAACCGTAGCGACTTCTGGTCGATAATTTCAAGCGGAACCTCCTCTAAATCTCTAGTAAAATGCTTTTCTTTATTTTACTACAAAATTTAGAATTTTACCCGGCACATAGACCACTTTTACTACTTTTTTGTTGGCCAAATGGCGCGCAACGCCTGCGTCTGCCTTGGCGCGTTCTTCCACCTCTTCGCGGGAAGCCTCCCTGGGCAGAGAAATATTGCCACGAACCTTCCCGTTGACCTGAACCGGCATCTCGATGCAGTCGCCCTGGAGCTGGTCCTCTTCGTAATGCGGCCAGCTTCCCTCTTCTGCCAAGGTGCCTGGAAAACCTGCCAGGCTCCAGAGCTCCTCTGTGATATGGGGTGCTACGGGATTTAAAAGGGTCAAATAAGTCGCCCACTCCTTGCGGGTCATCCGTCCCAGCCTTCGAATCTCGTTGGACAGGCTCATCAGCTGAGCAATGGCCGTATTGTACTTGAGATTTTCAAAATCTTCGCTGACCTTTTTGATGGTCTGATGGAAGAGCTGAGCGAGTTCTTTCGAATAGTCATCTCCTTCTCCCAACAGCTCCTGCATGGACCAGACCCGGTCCAGATATTTTCGGCAGCCCATGACGCCCTGGTCTGTCCAGGAGGCGGCATTGGTGAAATCGCCAATAAACATTTCATAGGTGCGCAGGGTATCCGCCCCATACTCACGAACAATTTCATCTGGATTAACGACATTGCCCCGGGACTTGGACATCTTCTCCCCATTTTCTCCCAAAATCATGCCGTGGGAGGTTCGTTTCAAATAGGGCTCCTTGGTGGTGACCACCCCAATATCGTAAAGGAACTTGTGCCAGAAGCGGGAGTAGAGAAGGTGGAGGGTCGTATGCTCCATCCCACCGTTATACCAATCAACGGGACCCCAGTAGGCTTCCGCCGCTTTTCCCACTGGCGCCTCGCTATTGTGAGGATCCATATAACGGAGATAATACCAGGAGGAGCCTGCCCATTGGGGCATGGTATCCGTCTCCCGTTCAGCTGGTTTCCCGCAAATGGGACAGGTTGTATGCACAAAGTCCGGCATCTGAGAAAGCGGAGATTCCCCATCGCCCGTCGGCTCGTATTTTTCTACCTCAGGCAGGGTCAGGGGCAGATCCTGCTCCTCCATCGGCACCCAGCCATGTTCGGGGCAATGAATCATGGGAATGGGCTCTCCCCAATAGCGCTGCCTGGAGAAGACCCAATCCCGCAATTTGTAATTGACCGTCCCCTGTCCCTTGCCTTCCTGTTCCAGCCACTGGATCATGGCGGGAATAGCCTCCTCCACCGACAGGCCATCTAAAAAGCCGGAATGGATCATCCTGCCACTTTGGACGTCGGTATAGGCTTCCTGGTCCAGATCCACCTCCTCGCCTTCGACCACCTGCACGATGGGGAGATGGAACTTTTTAGCAAAGGCATAATCCCGGCTATCATGGGCCGGCACGGCCATAATCGCGCCGGTTCCATAGGAGGTTAACACATAATCACTGACCCAAATCGGAACCGGATCCCCGGTCACGGGATGGATGGCATGGAGCCCCTGAATGGGCACCCCGGTCTTTTCCTTGTTGAGCTCTCCCCGTTCAAAATCAGACTTCATCGCAGCCTGCTGCTGATAGGCGGCCAGCTCTTCCTGGTTCTCGATTTGATCCCAGGCCGCCTTCAGGAAGGGGTGCTCTGGCGCGAGGACCAAATAGGTGGCGCCAAAGAGGGTGTCCGGGCGCGTCGTATAGACAAGAAGCCCCTCCTCCTGGCCCGGCACCGCGAAGGAGACATTGGCCCCATGGGAACGGCCAATCCAGTTGATCTGCTGCTGCTTGATCTGAGGCATATAATCAACGTCCTTCAGATCCTCAATCAGCCGGTCCGCATAGGCGGTAATCTTCAGCATCCACTGGTTTTTCACCCGATGCACCACATCGCTGCCGCAGCGCTCACACTTGCCCTGAACCACCTCCTCATTGGAGAGACCCACCTTACAGGACGGGCACCAGTTGATGGGCACTTCCTTCTTATAGGCCAGCCCCTTTTTGAAGAGCTGAATAAAAATCCATTGAGTCCACCGGTAGTAATCCGGATCAGTCGTTGCAATCTCCCGGTCCCAGTCGAAGGAGAAGCCGATGGCATGAAGCTGCTTCTTAAAATTTCGGATATTCTCATCCGTTACGATCGCGGGATGGATATGGTTTTTGATCGCATAGTTCTCCGTGGGAAGGCCGAAGGCATCGAAGCCCATAGGAAAGAGCACCTGATAGCCCTCCATCCGTCTTTTCCGGGACACGATATCCAGCGCCGTGTAGGGCCGGGGATGACCCACATGTAAGCCCTGGCCGGAGGGATAAGGAAACTCTACTAATGCATAAAATTTCTTCCCTTCCTTTCCATTTTCCACGTGGAAAACATCCTTCTCCTGCCAATAGCGCTGCCATTTTTTTTCAATTGCATTGGGATTATAACTATTCATTTTTTTCCTCCCCTTTAGAGGCTCCCTACCGTCCGGGGATAAGGCAGGACGTCTCGGATATTGCTCATACCGGATAAATACATGACGAGGCGCTCAAAGCCCAGGCCATAGCCCCCGTGAACACAGCCTCCATAGCGGCGCAGATTGATATACCACTGGTAGCCTTCGGGCCGCATGCCTTTTTCCTCCATCAGTTTTTGAAGCTTTTCGGCATCATCCTCCCGCTCGCTTCCTCCAATCAGCTCCCCAATGCCCGGCACCAGCATATCAAAACAAGCCACGGTTTTTCCATCCGCATTTTGCTTCATATAAAAAGCCTTGATCTCCTTGGGATAATTGGTTAAAAAGAGGGGGCCGCCCACCACCTGCTCGGTCAGATAGCGCTCATGCTCCGACTGAATATCGCTGCCCCAGTGGACCGGATAGTCGAAGCGATCATTCTCTTTTTCCAGAATTTCAATGGCCTCTGTATAGGTCATCCGGGCAAAGGGCCCCTTTTCCACCTGATCCAGCCGATCCGAGAGGCCCGGATCGATCCACTGGGTAAAGAAGGCCATTTCTTCCGGAAGCTGCTTTCGCACATGGTGAATCACAAACTTCACCATGGCTTCGGCGTTATCCATCACCTTTTCATTGTCAGCGAAGGCCATTTCTGGCTCGATCATCCAAAATTCTGCCGCATGACGAGTGGTATTGGACTTCTCCGCCCGGAAGGTCGGCCCAAAAGTATAGACATTGCGGTGACTCATGATAAAGGGTTCCACCTCCAGCTGGCCGGAAACGGTAAGATGGGCTTCCGTGGAGAAAAAATCCTTTCGGTAATCAACCGCCCCTTCCTCTGTCAATGGCAGCTGGTCCAAATCCAAGGTGGTGGCCTGGAACATCTCGCCCGCACCTTCTGCATCCGATGCCGTCAGAATCGGCGTGTGGACATAGGTGAAGCCTTCCTGATGAAAAAACGCATGGATCGCGTAGGCAATTTCAGAGCGCAGCCGAAAAACCGCCATGAAGGTGTTGGTCCGAGAGCGAAGGGAGGGGTATTGGCGCAAAAATTCAAAGCTCTGCCGCTTATTCTGAAGGGGATAATCCTCCTCGCATGCATCCAGGACCGTGACTGTCTCTGCCGCAAGCTCAAAGGCTTGCTTCGCCTGGGGGGTCAGGACCAGCTTGCCCTTCACTTCAATCGAAGAAGCGTTGGACAAATGGGCAATCTCCTGGTAATTTTCCAAATTAGAAGGGACCACCACCTGAATCGGTTTGAAAAAAGATCCATCATTCAGGATCAAAAAACTGACATTTTTCGAAATACGTGATTGCTTCACCCAACCCTGCAGGCAAATTTCCTGGTCCGCATAGGTCTCTGGATGGCGGAATATCTCCTTCACTAACATCCGATCCTCCTCACTCCTTTTCGGCATCGATCTTTTTTTCCAGCGCTCTTTCCGATGCCCGCTGCTCTAATTGCTCCTTCTGCCAGGCTAAGTAGGCCTTTCTTTCGATCTCTTCCCCATGGTCAGTCGGTTGATAAAACTTACCCTCGATTATCTCATCCGGCAGGTACTTTTGCAAGACAAGCGCCTGAGGATAGTCGTGCGGATAGAGATAGGACGTCCCCCGACCCAGCCGGGCTGCTCCTGCATAATGGGCATCCTTCAGATGATCGGGGATTTCATCGCTGGGATGATCGCGATAGTAAGCCAGGGCCCGGTCGATCGCCAGATAGGCAGCGTTCGATTTGGGGGCTGTCGCTAGGTAGGTGGTGGTCTGGGCCAGGAGAATGCGCGCCTCCGGCATACCGATTCTTTGGACGCTGGCCATGCAGGCCTGGGCGAGAACGGATCCCATGGGACAGGCATTGCCAATGTCTTCTGCCGCCAAAATCACCAGGCGACGGGCAATAAAGAGCGGATCCTCCCCTCCGGCCAGCATTCGGGCCAAATAATAAATGGCCGCATCTGGATCCGAGCCCCGCACCGACTTAATGAAAGCAGAAATCGTATTGTAGTGTTCCTCCTCCCCCTTGTCATAGGAGAGGATTTTTTTCTGGATTGAATCCCGGATCACCGCCTCGCTGAGGTAAACCACCCCGTCCTTGGCTGGCGTCGAGAGAAAGGCGATCTCTAAAGAATTGAGTAAGATGCGTCCATCCCCCGCGGCGGCAGCGATTAAGGCCGAACGCGCTTCCGGCGCCAGGACCACCTGCTCCGACCCCAAGCCCTTTTGGGGGTCCGTCAAGGCCCGGTCCAGCATCCGGTTAAGATCCGCCTCATCTAGGGGATGCAGCTCCACCAGCTGGCAGCGGGATAAGAGCGCTTTATTGACCTCAAAAAAAGGATTCTCCGTGGTCGCCCCGATCAAGGTGATGGTGCCATCCTCCACATAGGGCAAGAGGGCGTCCTGCTGGGCCTTGTTAAAGCGATGGATTTCATCGATAAAAAGAATCGTCCGCCGCTGGTCGAAGCTGATCGCGGTCTTGGCCTCATCGATTACTGCCCTGACCTCCTTCACGCCGGAGCTGACCGCAGAAAGCTTCTGGAAGTTCCGGTTGGTCCACCTGGCAATGACATAGGCCAGGGTGGTTTTGCCCGTCCCCGGCGGGCCAAAGAGAATCAGAGAAGGCACCCGATCCGCTTCAATGAGACGGCGAAGAGACTTCCCCGGCCCCAAAAGGGCTTCATGACCAATAAAACCCTCGAGCCGGTCGGGTCGCATACGATCTGCCAGGGGCGCAGTACGTTTAATCTCCTTCTCCCTCTGCAAGTCAAACAAATCCATCCTGGTCTCCTATTCAAAAAAAAGAGCGCCTGGCGCTCTTTTTTGATCCCTATTCCTGGCTTTCTTCCTCGTCCTTTAATGATTCCAGCTCATCGTAAAATTTCTCCACATCTTCAAATTCACGATAAACGGAAGCAAAACGCACATAAGCTACCTTATCAATTTTCTTTAACTGGCTCATGACCAAATCGCCGATATAGGCCGAGCTCACTTCCTTTTGGTTGAGATGGTTCAGAGCCATCTCAATCTCATCCGCCGCCCGCTCCAGACGCTCCACCGCAATGGGGCGCTTTTCGCAGGAGCGAATCATCCCATTGAGAAGCTTCGATCGAGAAAAGGGCTCACGGTTTTTATCCTTTTTCACCACGACGATGGCCTGATCCTCAAAGCGCTCATAGGTGGTAAAGCGCTTATGACAGGAAAGACAAACTCTACGGCGTCGGATAGCCTCGTTGTCCTCCGTCGGCCTGGAGTCAATGACCTTCGTGTCCAAAAAAGAACAGAAAGGGCACTTCATATTACCGATACTTTCTCAAGAAATCCGGAATGTCCAAGCCGTCATCGTCCTGATCGGGCTTTTTCGCAGCAGCAGACGGACTGGGATCGCTCTTTTTGCCGGAATCGTGCTTGTTTTCATTCAGCTGCTTGGCATCAAAGCCGGTCGCAATAACCGTAATCTTCAAATCATCCCCCAGGCTCTCATCGGTGCCTGCCCCGAAGATGATGTTGGCGTCGGTATCCACCGCTTCGCGGATCAGCTCCGCCGCCTCATTTACCTCAAAGAGGCCGATGTCAGCTGCCGTGACATTGACCAACACCGCCTTGGCGCCATCGATGGAGGTCTCCAGAAGTGGGCTCTTGACCGCTGCCTTGGCTGCATTGACCGCCCGGTTTTCACCGGAGGCGACCCCGATCCCCATATGGGCAATCCCCTGATTTTTCATAATGGACTGCACGTCAGCAAAATCCAGGTTGATCATATTGGGGACAGCGATCAAGTCTGAGATGCCCTTGATCCCGTTCATCAGCACCTGATCGGCCATAGCAAAGGCTTCCTTCATCGTGGTCCGCCGCTCAGCGATTTGTA
>CABTYV010000039.1 GCA_902489145.1 uncultured Tissierellia bacterium
CCGCTCGATCCACAAAACCCAAGCGGTGTCGGCCTGCGGCCGACGATATGATTCAAGCAGTGGCGCCTACGATTGCTCGTGATCGATGGAAAGCTCGTTGCAAATCCAGTTCAAATCGTCTGGATCTGCCCAAAGTCGTCCCTCTTGCTCTAGAATTAACTGAGTGTCGAGGAGGTCGAAGCAAAAATCGTTAATTTCGCTTATTAATTGGTCGAGGGATGGGCCGCAAGCTTGACAGGCCGCTTCAAGCTCGGCGCGGGTGGGTCCGGATTCGCTGGCCTTCGAAAGCCTGGCCAATAGGCCGCGGGCGGGCAGGGAAAGCTGGGGGCCCGGCTCTTCGTTCGGCTTCTCCGACCGCAGATTTTGGTCAGGGGCGGGCGGATCCATTTTGGGTTCGGAATCAAGTTCGCCTCGCGCGGCAGCAGGTTGGACTGGTTCGTCGCCGACAAAAGTCTGGACCAGATGCACGGTTTTGGCCAGCGTTTGCTTTGAATCGGCAATTTTCTGCCGATTGAGGCGGATTTGCTTGCGCTTGGGGCGGGCCAGGAGTGGCCCCAGCTGGAGCAGGAAGGTGGCCCATTTCGGAGGATTGGCCGCTCGCCCATCACCCGCCCCTGCCGGCCTAGCTGACGTTCGCCCATCGCCCGCCCCTGCCGGCCTAGCTGACGCTCGCCCATCGCCCGCCCCCGCTGGCGAAGCAGCTTCTCGTCCAGCCATCTCCTCGCCGGGCGGATTGGCCATTCGCCCGATCCGCTGCCCCCCCTCGGAGGCCGCTAAAAGCGAGCGGAGGGCCGTTTTTTCCGCATCTGTCAGGAGCTGCGGTTCCGCTTCCAATCGGTCAAGCATGGCCGACAATGGCTCGCCCTGCCGTAAGTCGGTCCGCCGTGGAGCTGCCAGCCTTGGATTGCCCCACCGTAAGTCACGCCGCGCCGAATGGCCCGATCCTGCGAGGCGCAAAAGCTCCTGAAGGAGGCCCTGGCGAGAGGGATGGGCCAGGACGCGCATTTTGGCCTGATCGGATGCCGTCCAGGCGGCCTGACGTTTTTGTTTATTGGCCAAAAATAGGAAGTGGGACAGGTGGAGCAGGGCAGGATCCTTCACCTGCTTATTCCAGCTTTTCAGAAGGCGCTCAGCCTCCTCTGGGGTCAATGCATCGAGCAATTTTCGAGCACGGTCGGCCAGGGCGCCCTCCGTTGCTTGTGCCCGCCGGCGGCCCTTGGACACCGGCGCCGATGGAGGTTGGGTGTCCGGCATTGGCCGCTCGCCTCCGGTACCCGGCGACCGCCGCCCACCCTCGACCCCCTGGGTCAACCAGCAATCGGCCATCCGCTTGCCATAGCGGGTCTGGCGCAGGAGGGGCACGAGCTCATGGACGGTCAGGGGGGCAATGGGATGCGCGTTCAGGCTAAGGGTCACCTGGTCACGGAGGGGCTTGGGCAGGCGCTGATCGACCAGGGCCCAGTCAGATGAAACCTGCAAGCGGGGCAGGCCGCCAAGGGCTGCTCGCACTCGGCTTTCGCAGAGGCGCAGGAGGGCCGTTAGGAGATCACAAGGCTTTTCGGGATCCGGCACCCGCTCGCCTGCCAGCGACCGGGTCAGGTAATCCCGCATGGCCAAGGACCGCCAATGAACAGGCGTTCGATTCATTGCCTCCTCCATATCATCCAGCAGCTGACCAAAGAGAACCACGATGCGTTGGGCAATGGCTGGATGCGCCCAGACAAAGCTACTCCGCGCCGTCACGCCGTCCAATCGGCTCAGGTCCAGCGAGCGGAAGGAATAGGCCCCCTGAATGAGCCCCTTGGGATCCCACCAGGTTTTTCGGAGGCCCTCCTTCGTATAGCCCAGCGCAAGAAGCTCATTGGGGCCGGGAGGGGCCAATTCCTCGAGCAGGGCCTTGGCCAGGAGGGTCAGCTTGGCCTCGTCCTGTTCCGAAAAGGGATAGGAAAGGCCACGTAAGGGGCGGGCAGGATGGGGGGACGGTTCGGATCGGTCTGGCACAGCCTGGTCCACGAGCTTCGGACCGGTCGTAACGGTGCCAAGCTCCGCCGCCGGACTCAGACCGGCCGGCCGAAGCGCGCACAGGCGGGCCCGCACCTGTTGATCGCTGTAGCGGATGAGCAGAAACAGGTCACGATCGCGCAGAAAACGGCCGGCAAATTCGGCATCGGCCTCGGTTGCAGCCCTTTCAGCAGGTTCATAACATTGGTAGAGAAGAAGGTTGGCGTAGGTGGCCAGATCCCCGTAGAGGGCCAGGCTCTCTTGGGCAATGTGGAGACGGCCCAGGCGGGCCATCTCCTTTTCCTCCGGATCCAAGGCGTCGTCGAGCGCCCGCGCGCGGGCCGGCGTTTCGGGGGAAAGACTTTCCAGGAAAAAAGAAAGGGGGCTATGGAGGGCCTCTTCCAGGCGACGAATCCAGGCGGCCCGGTAGGCCTTAGTATGAGCCAGGCGGCCGAGGGCGGGCGTCTCCAGCTTCTCCGCCGCCCGCGCGTCCCCAGCCGCTTTGAACGTCTGACCCCCTTCGGACAGCCCTGCGCCCCCCGCCCCGGGCGGCGCGAGCTTTTGCTCCCGGCGGCGGGCCTGGACCCGCTCGATGAGCGCCGGATCTTTGAGTTGTGCCAGTAACCAGTCATAGATGTCCGTCCGCATACGGCCCCCTTCCTATCCCTCTATTATACCGCTTTCTTTTACAGGACAAGGAGAATTGATTATAATAAGGAACATATCATCACATTCATTGTCCCCTTTGGAAGAAGCACTTGGAGAAAGCACATGAAAAAAACTATTGTCGTATTATGTGGCGGCCAAAGTACGGAGCATGAGATTGCCCTCCGTTCGGCCCGCACAGTGATCAATGAATTGGACCGGTCAAAGTACCGGATTGTAGCCTATTTTGTGGACAAAGCGGGACGCTTTTTGCCCTTGGGTGAGCCGGGCCTGGTGGAAAAGCCGGAGGACCTCATCGTCCAGGCCGAATGCAGCCGGCTGGAAAGCATTCAGCACTTTTTGGCCGACATGGACCAAATCGTGGCGCAGGCGGCCCCGGAGACGGCCCTGAGCGAGCAGCTGATGATCTTCCCGGTCATCCATGGGCAGAGCGGCGAAGATGGACAAATTCAAGGCTTCCTCCAGATGCTGGGCCTTCCTTACGTGGGCAATGGATTGATGGCCTCGGCCCTCTGCATGGACAAGAGCTTCACCAATCAAATCTTGACCGCCCAGGGCATTCCCGAGGCGGCCTATCTGATCCTGGAGCGGCACGAGTGGGCCACGTCGGACCTCACCCACCTGGCCGACCGGGTGGAAAAGGCGCTGGGCTTTCCCTGCTTCGTCAAGCCCTGCAATAACGGCTCCTCGGTGGGGGTCACCAAGGCCGACCGGGCCCATCTGGCCGCGGCCCTCGAGGAAGCCTTCCGCTATGACAATAAAATCCTGATTGAGGAGGCTATCATCGGCCATGAGCTGGAGGTCTCCGTGATTGGCAATGAGGACGCCCGGGCCTCCCAGCCTGGCTCCTACACCTCTCGCCATGAAGTGCTGGACTATGAGGCCAAATATTGGGACAAGAGCCTGGTAGAAAATGTGCCCCATCCCCTCTCGCCCGAAAAGCTTGCTGAAATTCAGGCCCTGGCCCTGCGGGCCTACCATGCGCTGGGCTGCGAGGGCCTGGCCCGAGTCGACATTTTCATGGACCGGGACGGCCGTTTCCTGGTCAATGAAATCAATACGCTGCCAGGCATGACGCCGACCTCATTGGCCCCCAAGCTCTGGACCGCATTGACCGACATGACCTTCTCCGATTATTTAGACCTGCTCATCGACTATGGGGCCCGCTCCGACCAGGGGCGCAAGGCCTTTAAAAATTCCTGGGAGCGCCTATGAATCCTCATACGCTAACACAGCTTGCCCAATGGGCCGACGCAGACCTGCTCCTGCCATCCGGTCAGGACGGCGACCAGCTCCTGGCCAGCGGGGTATCCATTGACACCCGCACCATGGTCAGCGGCGAGGTTTTCGTCCCCATCATCGGGGAAAAGATGGACGGCCACCGCTTTCTTGAGACGGCCTTTGAAAAGGGCGCCGTGGCCGCCTTCATTGACCGCAGCCACCCGGAGGAGCTGGCCCGCTTCCGCGACCGCCCCCTGCTCCTGGTAGAGGATTGCAAGGTTGCCTTCCAAACCCTGGCCCAAAATTACCGCAAGAGCCTCTCCTGCACCGTCATTGGGGTGACCGGCTCCAACGGCAAAACCACCACCAAGGACATTCTCTATTCCGTTTTTCGCAGTCACTATGAAACGATCAAGACAACGGGCAATCTGAACAATGAAATTGGCGTCCCCCGGACCCTTCTGGATCTCAGGGAAGAAACGGAGGTGGCCATCGTCGAGATGGGGATGTCCCAGCGCGGGGAAATCGAGGCGCTGACCCAGATGGCCCGCCCCCACATTGCCGTCATTACCAATGTGGGCCTTTCCCACCTAGACAGCCTGGGCAGCCGCGAAGCCATTGCCCAAGCCAAGATGGAGATCATTGACCGGATGGGGCCCAACGACTACCTGCTGTACAACCGGGACAGCGACTACCTGGCCAATGAGATCGACCGCCGCCAGCAAGCAGGCGATCTGAACGTTCAAGTCATATCCTTCGGCCAAAAAGAAGAAGCGGATATCCATCTCCACCTCCTGCGTTCCCACGCCGGCGGCTCGCTCTTCACCCTGGACGGCCAGGAATTTAAGATCAATCTGCTCGGCTCCTATCAGATGTACAATGCCGCGCCCGCCATCATCGCCGCCCGCCTCATGGGCCTCGATGACAGCGAAATCCGCGCTGGTCTGCAGGTCAGCGACCAAACCAAAATGCGCTCCGAGCTGGTCCACGCCACCGGCTTTGATATCCTGGTCGATTGCTACAACTCCTCCCCCCAATCCCTCGGTGAAGCCCTCCAAACCACGGCCCTCCTGGCCGGCTACCGAAAGAAAATCGCCATTCTGGGCGATATGCTGGAGCTGGGCCCCAATGAGAAAAAGCTGCACTACGAAATGGGCCGTCGCATCGATCCCGCCGTCTTCCAGGATGTCATCTTCTATGGCCCCCTCTCCAAATATATGATGGAAGGTGCCGCCTCCCTCTTTCCCCCTGGCCACCTCTTCTGGTTCGACAAGAAGAACGACCTCGTCGACCGGGCCAAATACCTCATCGAACCCGCCACCCTCGTCCTGGTCAAGGCTTCCCGCTCCATGCGCCTGGAAGAAATCGTCGAATCGATCCAGGTCCGAAACGCGCGCTAAGCGATGATACGGTGGGGATGGCTGGCGGCTAGCGCGCGGCCGGTGAGTCGGGGCCGCCAGCGGCGGCTGGCGGCTGTGGCGCTGGCGGTGCGGGTTGGCGGCGTGGGCGACGGGCGCGATGGCGCCGGCTGTGGCGCTGGCGGTGCGGGTTGACGCCGGCTGTGGCGCTGGCGTGGTAGCTGGTGCGAGCGGCTTTCGTCCCGCGGCCTGCGGGACGAAAGGATAATCGAAGCACGTCCCCCCAATTTTTCGGCCCTTCAAACCGTTTTCGTCAAAAATGTAGAGGAAAATGGGCACCCCCTTGTTTTCCTCTACAGCAAAAACGGATTTTTCGCCAAAAAAGGGGAGGAAAATGACCACCCCCTCATTTTCCTCTACACCAAAAATGACATTTTCGTCATAAATGGAGAGGAAAATGGCACCCCCCCTGTTTTCCTCTACACTTTCGTCCATTTTCCCTAAAAAAGTGTAGAGGAAAATCGCTACCCCCCTGTTTTCCTCTACACTTTCGTCCATTTTCCACAAAAAACAGATCGGAAGGGCGGCGCCCGCCGCCCCTCCCCTACCGCATGCTGTAGCAGAGAGCCCCTCGATCCAGCTCGAAGGGCTACCATATGGCCATAGCGGTGGGGCAGCCGCCGGCTGCCCTTCCATATGAAATATAAAAAGAGAGGAAGTCGGGCCGAGCCCGACTTCCTCCCACAGACTGGAGCAGCGGTCGCCCCAGCCCGACATTCCTTACCGCAGCCTAACCAGCCCCTCATTGCCCCGTCCTAGCCATGGACGATGAGGGAGCCTTCCAGCCGAAGCAAATAGGCCTTGCGAGAGGCGCCGCCTGAATAGCCATTGAGCTTGCCGTCTGAGGCGATCACTCGGTGGCAGGGAATGACGATGACAATGGGATTGGCGCCGATCAATTGGCCCATGGCTCTGGGGGAGGTTCTTTCGCCATAGGCATTTTGAAAATAGGTGGCTAGTTCTGCATAGGTGAGCAGTTTTCCGTAGGGAATGGAGAGCAGAAGCTCCCAGCATGCTTTCTGCTTCTCCGTGCCGAAGGGCGAGAGGGAAAGGCCGGACCGGACGAGGTCGGCCGGGCTGGGCTGTACGCCTGAAAAATAGGCTGAAAGCCAGTGGGCCAATTGACCGGGGCCACCCTTTTGAGCAAGCAGGGACAAAGCTCTTTTCGGCGCAGTAAAGTTTTTTTGGTCACTCCAATAAATCCCGTAGATGGTACTGGCCGACATTTCCACATAGAGACGTCCCAGGACCGTATCAAGATAATACATGGGCTTGGCACTCCTTGGGTGAGGTCAAAAAAAGCCAAGCACCGAAGTGCTTGGCTTTGGAAGGCAAATGCCTACTTAATCACCTTGGTTACCACGCCGGAAGCGACCGTGTGGCCACCTTCACGAACAGCGAAACGAAGGCCTTCTTCGATGGCGATCGGGCTGATCAGCTTGATGTTCAGCTTCGCATGGTCACCAGGCATAACCATTTCGGTCCCTGCCGGCAACTCGATGTCGCCCGTAACGTCGGTCGTTCTGAAGAAGAACTGAGGACGATAACCGGAGAAGAAAGGCGTATGACGACCACCCTCTTCTTTGGTCAATACGTAAACTTCACCCTCGAACTCGGTATGGGGATGAATCGAACCAGGAGCGGCCAAAACCTGTCCACGCTCGATTTCATTGCGCTGTACGCCACGGAGCAGGGCGCCGATGTTATCGCCGGCAACCGCTTCGTCCAAGGACTTATGGAACATTTCAAGACCCGTCACAACGACGTTGCGGGGCTTGTCAGCCAGACCAACGATCTCGACAGTGTCACCCACTTTGATGGCGCCACGTTCGACACGGCCGGTCGAAACCGTACCACGGCCAGAGATGGTCATAACATCTTCTACCGGCATCAGGAAGGGCTTATCCGTATCACGCTCCGGAGTGGGGATATACTCATCAACAGCTTCCATGAGCTCGATGATGGGCGCTTCCCAGTCTCCGCCCTCTTCCAGGCACTTGAGCGCAGAACCTACGATGATGGGGGTGTTGTCGCCGTCGAATTCGTATTCGCTCAGCATGTCGCGCACTTCCATCTCGACCAGCTCGATCAGCTCTTCATCATCTACCTGGTCCTTCTTGTTCAGGAAGACCACGATCTTGGGTACGCCAACCTGACGAGCGAGCAGGATGTGCTCACGAGTCTGGGGCATCGGACCGTCTGCGGCAGAGACAACCAGAATGGCACCATCCATCTGGGCTGCACCGGTGATCATGTTCTTAACATAGTCGGCGTGGCCCGGGCAATCCATATGTGCATAGTGACGATTGGGGGTCTCGTACTCCACGACGGAGGTGTTGATCGTGATACCACGCTCTCTCTCCTCAGGAGCCTTATCGATGTTTTCATAAGCCACTGCGGCGCCTGTGCCAAACTTTTCGTTCATGACCTTGGTGATGGCTGCCGTCAACGTGGTCTTACCATGGTCAACGTGGCCAATGGTACCAATATTCACGTGCGGCTTCGTACGTTCAAATTTCTCTTTTGCCATTGCTTCCTCCTCAATTTCTTAAGAAAATTAACACTCACTGCGATTATACGATAAATTGCAGAAAGTTTCCACCAAATCCCCATAAATTGGGGATTTCTAACTATTTGTTCCGACCGGAGGAAACTTCCTCAGCAATCGAATCTGGAACCTTGGCATAATGGTCGAATTCCATGGAATAGGTAGCACGTCCCTGCGTTTTGGAACGAAGGTCCGTCGCATAGCCAAACATTTCCGAAAGCGGAATGAAGGCATCGACCACCTGCACGCCCTCTCTTTGACCCATTCGGTCGATATTGCCACGGCGAGAGGAAACATCCCCCATCACGTCGCCCAAATACTCTTCCGGAGTCACAATCTCCACCTTTTGGAGCGGCTCCAGCAGGGTCGGTGAAGCCTTCTTTAAGGCATTCTGCATGGCCATCGAACCAGCAATCTTGAAGGCCGTTTCCGAAGAGTCAACCTCGTGATAGGAACCATCGAAAAGCTCCACATCCACGTCCAAAACGGGGAATCCCGCAATCGGGCCCGTCTGGCAAGCCTCCTCGATCCCTTGAATGGTGGGGTTGATAAACTCCTTGGGGATAACGCCGCCCACAATCTTGTTGTGGACCACAATCCCGCTGCCTGGCTCGCCCGGTTTGATCCGAATGGAGCAATCGCCATATTGGCCGTGACCACCGGACTGGCGGACAAACTTGCCCTGAGCCTCGGCCGGAGATGCGATGGACTCCCGATAGGAAACCTGGGGATTGCCGATATTGGCCTCCACCTTAAACTCACGCAGGAGTCGGTCTACGATGATCTCCAGATGCAGCTCGCCCATGCCGGCGATGATGGTCTGACCCGTCTCCGCATTGGTATAGGTGCGGAAGGTCGGATCCTCTTCGGCCAGCTTCTGCAGGGCAATGCCCATCTTCTCCTGCGAAGCCTTGGTCTTCGGCTCAATCGCCACCGAAATCACCGGCTCGGGGAAGGTCATGTTTTCCAGAATAATCTGATTATCCTGATCGCAGAGGGTGTCACCCGTCGTCGTATCCTTTAAACCGACAGCCGCCGCAATATCCCCCGCCTGCACGCTTTCAATTTCTTCCCGCTTATTCGCATGCATCTGGAGAATGCGAGAAACACGCTCCCGGGTTTTCTTGGTTGAATTGTACACATAGGAGCCGTTTTCGAGCTTGCCGGAATAGACCCGGAAGTAGCAGAGCTTACCCACATAGGGATCCGTCACGATTTTGAAGGCCAAGGCCGCGAAGGGGCCTTCCACCTCCGCCGCGCGCTCGATCAGCTCCGGCTCTTCCTCATCCACATCGTTGGGATGAATGCCCTGAACCGGCGGCACATCCACCGGGCTCGGCATATAGTCGATGATCGCATCGATCAGGAACTGTACGCCGCGGTTTTTGTAAGCCGATCCGCAGAGAACCGGGAAAATCTTGCGCTCGATAGTCGCCTGACGAATCGCCTGGCGAAGCATATCCGGCGTGATCTCCTTATCCTCCAAATAGGCTTCGGCGATCTCATCGCTCACTTCAGAGAGCTCCTCAATCAGATCATTGCGCATTTGCTGCGCCTTTTCCTGCAGATCTTGAGGAATGTCTTCATCCGTAATTTCCTGGCCCAGCTCATCGTGATAGACCTCCGCACGCATGCTCAGGAGGTCAATGATGCCGGTGAACGACGCTTCTGATCCAATCGGGCACTGCAGCGCAATCGCATTGGCTCTCAGACGGTCACGGATCGTGTCGATCGACATGAAGAAATTGGCTCCCGTGGCGTCCATCTTATTGATGAAGCACATACGCGGTACATGGTATTTGTCCGCCTGGCGCCAGACCGTCTCAGACTGGGGCTCTACGCCTGATTTAGCGTCAAAAAGGGCCACCGATCCATCCAGTACACGCAAGGAGCGCTCCACCTCCACGGTGAAGTCCACGTGCCCCGGCGTATCGATGATATTGATCCGGTGCATCCGGTCGTTCCGCTTCCAGAAGCAGGTGGTGGCGGCAGAAGTGATGGTAATCCCACGCTCCTGCTCTTCCTCCATCCAGTCCATCTGGGCCGCCCCCTCATGGGTTTCGCCGATTTTATGGATTTTACCTGTATAAAAGAGGATCCGTTCCGTCACCGTCGTCTTACCGGCATCAATATGCGCCATGATCCCGATATTGCGGATGTCCTTCAATTCTGTATGCTTGCTTGCCACAGAAAGTCTCCTTCCCAATTAGTAACGGAAATGGGCAAAAGCCTTGTTCGCCTCCGCCACGCGGTGCATTTCTTCTTTTCTCTTCACGCTGGCGCCGGTATTGTTAAAAGCATCGACCAGTTCCGCACCCAGGCGCTCCACCATGGTTTTTTCATGACGCGCTCTGGAGAAGCTGACAATCCAGCGCAAAGCAAGAGTTTGTCTCCGTTCGGGACGGACCTCCATCGGCACCTGGTAGGTGGCCCCACCAATCCGACGGCCTTTGACTTCCAACAAGGGCAATACATTTTCCAAAGCCTTGCGGTAAATCTCCAGTCCATCCTGTCCCACTTTTTCCTGAGCATAGTCAAAGGCGCCATAGACGATCCTTTGGGCCAGGCCTTTTTTGCCGTCCAACATCACCTGATTGACCAATTTGGCCACGGCAATATCGTTATATTTCGGGTCCGGCATAACCTTTCTTTTGGGGATATGTCCTTTTCTAGACACTACGCTTCCCTCCTTACTTATTCAAAGTAGATTATGGGTACTCAACATGTCAGACTGCCCGTAGGCAGATTTCATGCTGCTGTGCACAGGACACCCCCTTTCATGGGGAATCGATATGCACGATCATCATTTATTGATTAGTTGGCGTTCTTCTTCGCCCCGTACTTGGAACGGGCCTGCTTACGCCCGGTCACACCGGCCGTATCCATTGCGCCACGCACAATATGATAGCGAACACCAGGAAGGTCCTTGACACGACCGCCACGGATCAGCACCACAGAGTGCTCCTGCAGGTTGTGTCCAATCCCCGGGATGTAGGAGATCACCTCGGCCCCGTTGGTCAAACGGACACGGGCAATCTTCCGCAAAGCGGAGTTCGGCTTCTTCGGGGTCGTCGTACGAACCGAGGTGCAAACGCCACGCTTTTGCGGCGACTGAACCGGAGTGGCTCGATTCTTCAAAGTGTTGAAGTTGAAGCTCAACGCCGGAGTGTTGGTCTTCGCCCGTTCGGTCTTTCTGCCCCTACGAATCAACTGATTAATTGTCGGCATACTTTTCCTCCTTCTTTCAAAATTTTGGACCGGCCTTGCCACCAGCCGATCGGCTTCTCGGTCCTCCTTGTCCAGGTCCGCCCAAAGGCGTCTCAATCAAAGAGGGAGGAGATGAAGCAATCTCCTCCAAGATAACCTTATCTAGTATACTGATTTTTTCCTGGTCCGTCAAGGGAAGCTTCTGCCCCCTTCTACGACCAGACGGCCTTCATCAGGCTCGGATAAGCCTCGTCACAAATATTGACTGTCCGCATCACCAGTTCGTAGCAAATATCGCCCACATCATGGCTGCGGAAGCTGGCATCCAATTCCAGGCGGATGACGGCATCCTCCGTCTCAACGACGAACTTTACAAAACGAAAGCGGTTGTTCAGTTCATTGACCGCCAGCAGCGCCGCGGGCATCTTGTCCTCCGGAATCTTGACTAGGTCAAAGCCCCGAATGGCCACATCCTCACAATCCTCTCCAAAAAAGAGGTTGAGCTCTAAATCTAAATTGTCGCAGCCAAAAAGGAGGCCCACCATATCATGCGGATGATCCTGATCCGCTTCCACAAAGTTGTAATGATGATCTTGACTTTCTAGCGTATCAATAAACTGTTGGGTCGAGGCAAACATCAGGCACACTCCTTCTCTCTTGTACGATCCCGCCCCGGCAGGCCGGGCGCGGCATCCGATTCTTACGCACGAACAAGTCAAAATTAGTATATAACGCAAAAAACAAAAGAACAAGATTGAAGAAAGGATTGGAACAAAGTAAAACACGAGCCGCAGGAACGCCCCGAGCGTGTGCCTATGAGAAAAAGGAGGCTCCTGCAGAAGACGAAACGCTTTTGCAGGAGCCTCTCTTACACTATTTTATTTTCTCCCAAACAGAAGGAGCAATGGCCTGACCCAGGCCGACGATTATCAGCTTCCGGTAATGAGTATCCTCAAAATGCTTCTTCACGATCATCGGGAGACGATCCCGCATGGTCAACAAAATGGGTGCTCGATAGCTTGCTGCCACCGGACCTGTCACCAGGGAATCTGCGAAGGATTGGCC
>CABTYV010000040.1 GCA_902489145.1 uncultured Tissierellia bacterium
CCCCTCCAAAGGCGCCTCCTTAGGAAAAGCAGGTAAAAAAGCAAGCGGCGGATGCAAAACCCCGTTTTAGCACCCGCCGCTTTTTTTAGCGATCTTCACGAACAAGTGATTCGTCTGTTGGCACAAAAGGAGGAGAAGCAGGCACGAAGGGAGAAGGATTGGCTCATTGGCCTTCGATATAATAGTAGCGTTAACGAGTATCTTCTTTCTTTTGCCATATTAGAAAGTGGATAAATTCTTCCACCTTTGCCCTATCCTCCTCATTTAGCTGCTTATAGGCAGCTGCACTGGCCTGTTCCGGCTGGGAGGTGTCGTGATCGGAGGGAAAGAAGGCCGTTAATGGATAGTCCAGGATTTCGGCGATCAGAAAAAGCCGCTCAATGCTGAGCGAATTTTTGCCATTTTCCCATGAGGAAACGGCATTGCCCGAAAAAGCGATGCCCGTCTTTTGACTGATCGCTCGTGCAAGATCTTCTTGCGTGAGGCCCCTGGATTTTCGTAACACACGGATCCGATTAGCCAGATCCTGTCGAATATTGTTTACCGTCTCCTGCATAGCTTCCTCCCGATTCATTGTCATTATAAAGGATTGGCATTTGAAAGATCAAGCGAGGGGAGGAAATCGCTTTGACAATCCATTCAATATGGAATAACATGAAGATAATCCACGGAGCATGGAATAGGAGGAAGTTATGACCAATCAAGTAGGGCCGAAAATCCGAACCTACCTACGGGGGCAATCGATTACCATCTCCGAGCTTGCCCATGAAACGGCCATTCCCGTTCGAAGTCTGAGACGGATGTTGCGTGGAGAGTGCAAGCTATCCGCCGAGCATTATTATTTAATTTGCAGAGCACTCGACTTGCCGCTTACTTTTTTTATCGCAGAGGATTCTATTCGCAAGTAGTTACTTTTTGCTTTTTTTTTGCCTAAATTCTTTTTTTAATTCATTGAGCTTGAGACATTTATGCCGAAATATGGGACACAGGCGGGACATAAAATCGACTAGGATAAAGAGGCCCACTGATGCTTGTGCGAATGCACGACTTTGTTTTCCCATGGCAGATCCGTACACACTTCCCTAACACTTTTTGCTTTGTGCAGACATCAAACGCTTGTAATCAGGATACAAGAGGTTAGGACAAACCGTAGACGGGCAGAGATCGAGGGCCGTCCACCCTCGATCAGAAAGGAGCAATTTATGGCGAAAGGACCCGCTCGGTCTGACGCTTTTTCGGATTGCGTTCGGTCTATGGTGGTGGCGCTTCGAGCCGACCGCCAATGGAGCCAGGTCAGTGATGAACGCTTATTAGAAGAGATTGCAAAGAGGGTATCGGAGGATGCCCTCCTCTCAACAGCACCCCTATCTGACCAAGGCCAATGGATTGATCAAATCTATGCCACCATACGCGGCTATGACGTTTTGGATTTTTATATGGATCAGGAGGAGATCACCGAGATCATGGTCAACGACTATGACGAGATTTTCTACGAAAAAAATGGTCAGCTCTTTTGTGGAGATCGGCATTTTGAAAGTAAAGAGCGCTTTGAGGATATGATCCAGAAAATTGTGTCGGATGCCGGCCGGGCAGTCAACCGGCGCAAGCCCATCTGTGATTGCCGGATGCGCGACGGAGCCAGAGTCAATGTCGTACTAGAACCCATTGCGGCTCATTCCCCAGTTTTGACCATTCGTCGTTTTGGGAAGGAGGTCTACACCTTAGACGATTTGGTTCAAAAGGGCAGCTTCTCCGCTGAGACAGCCGAGTTTCTCTCTGCTTGTGTGCGAGCCAGGATGAATCTGTTTATTAGCGGCGGGACCGGTTCCGGCAAAACGACCCTTTTAAACGCCTTGTCCCTAGAAATTCCAAAAGAGGAGCGCCTGATTACCATCGAAGATGCGCGGGAGCTCAATTTTCAGGGCCGTGCCAATTGGGTCGCCCTCGAGGCGCGTATGGCCAATGCGGCCGGTGAGGGGGCGGTTCGTATTCGCGATCTGATTCGGGCTTCCCTGAGGATGAGGCCGGACCGGATTATTGTAGGTGAGGTAAGAGGTCCGGAGGCCATTGATATGCTGCAAGCGCTCAATACGGGACATGATGGCTCTCTTTCATCCGGCCATGCGAACAGCGTCGAAGATATGCAGTTTCGGCTGGAGACCATGGTGATGAGCGGTCAGGAGGGCTTGCCTCTCCAGGCGATTCGTCAGCAGATCGGATCCGCCATTGATCTGTTCATCCATCTCTCTCGGATGCCCGATCACAGTCGCAAGCTCGTATCCATCAAAGAGCTCTATGTAGAAGAGGGGCAGCTACGCTATCATCCCTTGTTTGAAAAATCCTGGCATGGTCCACCCGAGGAGGTGGCTGCGTGGACGGGTCATTATCTGAAAAATCCGGCCAAATTTTATAGAGAGGGGGTGAGTAGCCCTCTGGTGGAAGGGGGAGCGGCATCGATTTAAAGGAAAGGAGGAAAATCGTGAAGGATCATCAGAAGAAAAGAGAAGAGCGAAATAATGATCAGAAAGGCATGCACAAGAAGAGCCGATTGCCATTATTGCCAAGTCTATTGGTAACGGCGCTTTCTGGGGTTTGTGCCTGGCTTTTCTATCCCCGCCTCTGGTTTCTGCTCATTGGCATGGTGCTAGGCCTGATGCAGGGCAAAAAGGCTTGGATCAAGGCAAAGGAGCGAGAGATGCAAGACAAGAAGGAACGGGTTTTGGTGGATTTTTTTGATGCCATGATCAACCACCTGGAGGCGGGCGACAATCCTCCTGCCTCCTGGGCATCGGCGCTGGACCAGGTCCAAAGGAAATGGCAGGCGACAGAAGGCCGGGACAAAGGCGGAGAAAAAGACTGTAGCCTTCTAAAAGAGCCGCTTCTGGTTCGCCAGCTCGGGGAGGTCCTCCGCCGTTACCGCGGGGGGATGGGCTTTGACTGCGCTTTAAAAGGCCTGGCGGAGGAAAAACCGGGCCTCCTGTTCGAGGATTACCTGCACCATTTTATTTTGGGCATCCACCAGGGGGCGGATCTGGCCAAGCTCACGAAAAGCTTTTACCGTCTTTTAGTGGATGAACGGGAATTGGCCCAGGACCGCCAAAGCAAATTGGCTGGCGCCAGGAGAGAGCAAGCCATTCTTTTTATCATGCCTTTTCTACTCCTTTGTGCCATGCGGATGAGCGGGATGGGCCAGTCGGGTGGCGGGGGGATCAACCTGCTCTTGCATATCTTCTGCCTCCTGCTCTTCTATTTGGCTTGGCGGTGGAGCCAGTCCATCATCCGGCAAAGTGGATTGATGGACTAGGGAGCGCTTATGAAATCTGTGCTTCTAGGGCGGTTGCCGGGCTTACTTCTTCTCTTCTTGTGGACCTTCTATTATGTGCAAGCCTTTCGAAAATCTCAGCCAAATGCTTCCTCCAGGAGCAACCAGGAGCTTGCGAGGGAAGATGGACCGGTCTCATCTTCCAGCATCCCTTTTCTTTCGACCTGGGATTTCCTGGGCCATTACTGGCAAGCGCAAATCACCTCTTTTTGGCCTGATTCGAGTGAAAATCGTACCCGGCAGGCCATGGAAATTTGTTGTGGTTTGAAGGATGCGCCCCGCCTGCTTGAAAGACAGAAAATTTTACGGAACCGAGATCTTTTTCTTTTGGCGGGCTTTTTCCCTTTATGCCTGGGCAATGCGATTGCAGTCCTTCTATGCCTGGCGCTTTTGGTGCTTCGCTATGCATTGCCAACCGTGCAGCTGAAAAGAAAGGCCCATCAAAGAGTATTGGTCGTCAACAAAAGCCTGCCAACCATCCTAAACCGGCTTCTCCTTTCCCTTCAGGCCGGTAGCCTTTTAACCGATGCTTGGGGGGAGGTCGCTTGTTCGGATGAAGGTCCTCTTTTTGAAGAGATGCGGGCGGTGAGTGAAAGGGTGAAGGAGGGCATCAGCTATACCAGCGCTTTTAGCCAATTTGCCGGGCGTTATCCCTTAGATAGCTTACGCGAGCTGGGTCGCATGATGGCGGAGGGCTTGCGACTGGGCAGCAAGGAAGTGACCCGCCAGCTGGAGGGGCTTAGAAAAAGAGCGCTCAATCGTCATAGAAGAAATCTATTAGAAGAATCAGATCGAGCCAATCAAAAAATGATGGGCCCCTCTCTCTTATTATTTATCTCCATATTACTCTTGGTACTGGCCCCGCTGTTGAACGGCGGGCTACTCTAGAAAGGAGTCTTTATGTTTTTCAACGCGATGCTTGGTCCCCACCCTCAACAACCCTTTTGGCTGGAGGAGCGGGGAGAGGTGAACATGGTCGCTATCGTTTTGATCATTTTGGTGGTCATTGCCCTGGTTGCCATCTTCCGGGATAACCTGATCCGCCTGCTCGGCAGTCTTTTTGAAAAAATTGAGCAGGAAGCGCTGTCTATATGATCACCGCCCATGAGCAGGTGAGGAAAAAGCTCTGTTCTGAAGGAGGGGCCGTAGCGCTGGTAGAGGCCTCCTATCTTTTCCCCATTGCCTTTTTGCTGGTCTTTCTGTTGGTCAGTCTTGCCCTTTTGCTCTTTTATGGAGCCTGGTCCGATATCCATTTACTGGGGGAGGTTCAAAAATCGACCAATGATCCAGCTTACCAAGCACCCAAGCTCGAAGAAAAATGGAGGCTGGGGGATCTTCATGCGCAAGTGTCCGGTCTTTTTTTGCGAGAGCTTGCTTACGATGGGCAAACGCAGACGGAGCACCCGATGGCCCAACGTTTTTTTCATCTTCCACAACAAGGAATGCTTCAAAAACGGGGGGTGGGCAATTGGGTCTCTTCCACCGATAACCTGTGGCACTTTATGGCCATTGAGGAAGGAATTCGAAAAATGGAGAGGAGGAAAACAAAATGAGGCGTTTGCGCCAGGAGCACGGCATGATCACCATTTTCTTTACAGGGCTCTTGTCCCTGCTGCTCATCCTGGTGGCCGTTTTAAGTGACTATCTTCGCGTGGAAGCGGCGCGGTCGGAGATTTTAACCGGTTTAAAGCTATCCTCTCGCCTGGCCCTTTCCGGTTTTGATAAGAAATTAGCGAGAGAATATGGCCTTTTTGCCATTTCAGATTTGGAGGTGGAAAAAAATCGGGTGGCAGAGGCCTGGCTGGAGCGCCTCGCTCCGTCCGAAAATCGAAAAACGACCCTGGTGGTGGAGGCGCGGGCACCAGAGATTCATCCTGTAGAAGGTGCAATCCTTGCGAAACCGAAGTGTTTAGAGGAGCAGATTGCTTCCTTTATGTCCTGGCAGACTCCTCAGCTTCTTTTCGATGCCCTTTGTGCTCAGACTCGGATTTTTGAAGGGCTTTCCCAGCTGGGGCCCGTTCTTACGGCCAAGACCGCCTATGAAAAAGGCCTCAAAAAATATCATGATCTTTTGGCCCAGCTGGGGAAACAAATGGACGGCTTGCCAGTGGTACCAGAAGGCTGGCAGGAAATTCGAGATCAGGATCGTCTTTTGAAAGGAGCCGGTTCCTTACAAGCGCCATTGGCTCAGCTTCAAACACAATTTCATCAGCTGGAGGATCTATTTTTGACGGCCTCTACGGGAGAAAAGGAGAAGTCAGAGGAGGGCCCATCAGAAGAGGGGCCTACACCTGCTCAAAAACAGGCCCTGCGCCAGGCCTTTGACCAGGTCAAAGCGTTATTTAGCGAACAGGGCGAGCGGTTGGACCAAACCGCTCGCTATATCCAGGATACAGGAAGTGCCCTCCAATCTGCCCTAGGTGAGGGGACGGATCTAAAGGGGGAGGCGAATCGCTGGGGAGCCTCGATAAAAGGTCTCCCCGCAGGATCCTTGGCCAATGCTTATTATGCGGATTACTGGAATAAGACCAGTACAGAGCATTTTTCGGGCCTGGACCAGTTTGCCCAGGAATGGGGCAGCTTAAATCAGGAACTGAAACAAAAGAAAACGGCCTGGGACCATTTGACCTGGGCGGGGCTATCCATAAAGGAGCTGACCTTCGAGCAATTTTTAAAAAAGGCAGAGAGTCGAATTCATCAGGACACCTATGCGACTATGGGTGGAGATCAAAAAATTTTACTCAAAGAGCACTGGTTATCAAAAGAGGCGATCCAGCTGCAAGGCGCCCTGCGTTCGCTCCATCAGGAGAAGCGATCGGGTCTTTTGGAATTCATACAGGCCTGGAATCAAAAGAGAAAAATGAAGCGGGCAGCCAAATGGGCGGATCAAGCGGGCATGAGTCATCTGGCCAAAAGTATCAGCGACCAGCTGGGCGCAGAAAAAATGAAACGGTATCAAATGGCCGTCTCCGGCCCCCAGGCGGGACAAGCTCTACAGCAGGCGATGTCGTTAGGAGGCGATGCCGCTATATTAGAGGGGCTGAGTCAGGGCCTGGAGGCGGTTGGACAGTCGATGAAGCCGTCTTCGCTCCTGGAGGAAAGTGCCCGACTGGGGGAGCTCTTTTGTTACTGGACAGAGATGTTTAGCCACCGAACCTCTCCCTTCCTGGAGAAGAAGGCAGGCACGAAGCGCCTTTCCCTGACCGGGTATCCTCTTTGTGAGCGAGCCTACTATCGGGGCGAGCAGGAATACCTGCTTTATGGCCACGATCTTTTGACGGGAAATATCAAGCAGGCTGCTCTGGAAATTGCCGGAATGCGCCTATTGCTCAATGCCTGCTACGCTTTTTCTTCTGCAGAACTCTATCAAGAAACGATGGCAGCGGCAGTCGCCTTGGCGGGCTGGTCCTCTTTTGGCGTCCCCTTTGTCCAGTCTGCCCTTTTGGGCATTATCGCTATAGGGGAGACGAAGCTGGATATGGATGATCTTTTAGCTGGAAAGGCATTACCGGTTTACAAGTCTCCCACGAGCTGGCGTTTTTCCCTCCACGGCATTCGCCCGCTGGTACAGTCAGCCGTTGGGGCCGCCTTCGATGGGATGATGCTGGAGCTTGAGGCGGGGGGAGAGGCGCTCATTGACCAGGCCCGGGAGGCCGTCTCAGGCATGAGTCAATCGGCAAAAGGGCTTGTGTATAGTGCGATCAAGACGCCTGTTTTAGGCTGGTTTAATCAAAAAATGAGCGCCCTGGTTCTTCTGGAGCCTCAAAAAGAAGCAGCCTCCTGGTCGGCCCTGCTTCAGGAAATGGCGGCAAGAGACTTGCCGGGCCCATTGAAGGCTCCAGTCAAGGATGCGCTCGTAGCTTTGCAGGGGCGGGGGGCGGACGTTCTTGCTCAATTGACTCGGCTTCGAGAAAAGAAGGCAGCAGCCGGACGTCTCACCGAGGGTGTGATGAAGGAAGTGCAAACCGTGGTGGATGGGCTAGTGGATCCTCTCTGCCAAAAGGCGGAGGGCGGTATTGCGCAATTGTCCCGGGGCTGGGACCAGCAGCTTTGTGGATTTCGAAGCTTGGCGGAAGACCAGGCCAATCAGGCGCTCGCTGGTTTTCTCTCCAAATTCGAAAAAGCCTGGGGAGGCTCGGCCAGTGATCAACCCTTGACCCTGGCAGGAGGACTAAATATGGATTATAGTGCGTATCTGCGCCTGTTTTTCTTCTTGAAAATGACGACTGGACAAAAGGATCAGTTATTAGTGCGAACCGCTCAGCTGGTGGATAGCGAGTGTAGGGGATTGGATTTGACTCAGGCACCGACGGCACTCAAATGGACGGGCCAGGATCAGGTCATTTTGCCGGTCCTGGGTCGCAATCCCATCTGGTCTGATCGCACCCGATTTGGGTCTGGAGCATGGCCGATTCAGGTGAAGTGGCAGGAGGGATATGGCAGCAAAGCCTGGCAGGTGGCGCCATGAGGCATAGGCACTCCCTGGCCCAAGAGGAGGGGGCCATGAGCGTGGAGGCCAGCTTGATGATGGGCCTCGTGGTCATTTTTATGACCTCCTGGATTTTACTGCTTCATCTGCAGCATATCCAGGTTCGAACCCAGCAAGCTCTGGATCAAGCGGTAATGGGATTGGCGGATCGAATCAGCATGCAGGAGCGCCTGGGTCAGGCAGGGCAAAAAGTCGAAGCCTTCCTGACCCAGAAGGGCCCAAAATTAAAAGACCTTGCGCCACTGAATCCAGCCGACCAGCAGCTTCTGCAGCAGAGCAGCAGGACCTGGATCGCTTCCCTTCTTTTTGAGCGAGCTCTGGCAGGAAAGCAGGGCCTATCCCGATCAATCACGGCCTGGTGCGGCCCTTTTCGACTCCAGGCGAGCATGGAGGAGGATGAAAACCTGCTGTCGCTCACCCTGAGCTATGATCTCCGTTTGCCGGGCCCCCTCTCCTTCCTGGGGCCAAAGGAGGTGATCCAAAATACAAAAACCGGCCTTTGGCTCTTAACGGATAGCGATCTATCGGGCCGCATTGCAGAAGGCGAGAAGGATAAAAAAGGAGCCTCCTCCATTTGGCAGGAGTCTAATTTCTCCCGTGGGAAAAAATTTGTTGCAAAGTATAAGGGAGAAAGAAGCCACTCAATTGCATCTGGCCAGGGCATTGATTTTATCAATGAGCGGGGTGAGGCGGTGGAGCTTTATTCGCTCAATCTTTTTTCGGCCAGCTATACTCAGGGAAGTGGGCAAGAGGCGGCGGGTTATCAGCTGAAGGAGCAGGCGGTTGAAAAAAAGCTTGCGTTTTATCTGACGGGCCTCCTCCAACACCTCGCTGAGCTAGGTCCCTTGAAAGGAGAAAATGGCCAGAACCTGGCCCGACCGCAACAGGGACGGCTGCTCATCATTCTGCCCGAAGAGGCAAGCTATTTTGCCCCCTCCCTGGAGCAAATTGCCCGAAAGCTGGGTCAGGAAAAGGGGATTCCTATCGAATTTCGCTATGATCAAAAGCGTTGGGTGGAGGAAAAAGATGAAAAAATTCAGCATCCTTAGTTGGCCCCTCTTGTTATTCGTGCTTCTATTTGCACTTGTCCTTTGCGATTTGCGGTTGAATCAAAGCTTAGCCAGGCAGCGGAAGGAAAAGCAGGAGGAAATGCACATACTCAACCAGGAGGGATTCTATAAGGAAGCTCTGCGTTTCTATAGAGGACTAGCGGGGCCCCTTCGAGCCCCCCTGGCAGCTGAGCTATTTCGCGCCTATATTGGCAGTCAGTCCCTTGCTCAAGCGAAGGCGTTATTGGAAGAGCAGCCTGATCTGGGCAAAAATCAAGAGGCAATCCTGACCCTTTATGAGGCTTACCGAAAGGCCAGACAACCGGCAGAGGCTTATCACTTCCTTTCCAGCAAAATCAAGCGGGTAGATCAGAGGATCTACCAGGAGGAGATGGAAGGGCTTTTTCAGGCCTACCAGCTTCTCCCGATCTCCTTTACCTTTTACAAGGGCTGGTTTGAAGGGCTTGCGATCGTAAGGGATCCGGCGGGATTTTATCTGGTCAATGCAGAAGGAATCGCTTTGACCCAGGACCGTTATGAGTGTCTGGAGCCAGATGAAAAAGGATTTTGTGCAAAGAAAAAAGATCACTGGGTTCAGCTCGACCGAAGGGGACGCCTAAGTGGTCTGCGCAAGGAAGGTCCATCGACCATGAGAAGGGCGGAGGATTCCTGCGTCTTATCGGTTGAACAAGGATCGTCGCATTATTTTTTCGCCTGGCAGGGAAGGGCCATTACGCAAGAGCCCTTCACGGCGCTCAGCCCCTTATCCAGCCGAGGAGTGGCTTTTGCAAAATGGCAGGACCACTGGCAGCTGCTCCGTATTCCAGCTTTGGAAAAAGGCCCTTTCCGATCTCGCCTCAGGCGCGAATCATAGCAATTTCACCTTCTTTATACTAAAATAAAAATAGATGGCACGAGCGTTATTTCTAATCGTTAAAGAAGGAGTTTGTATGCTGAGCGGGAAGCAAAGAGCCTATCTCCGTTCCCTTTCGAATCCTTTAAAATCGACCCTGATTGTGGGGAAAGATGGAATCGGACGGGGCACCTTTCAGGAACTAGAGGACCAATTAAAAGCGCATGAATTGGTCAAATTAACTTTTTTGGATACAGCAGGTCTGGATATCGGACAGGAAGTGGATGGGATCCTCGAACAGTTGGGCGCTGAATTTGTCTCTCAAATGGGGGCTAAGCTGGTGATCTACCGTCCTGCAGATCCTCCCAAAATCCAGCTTCCGCGCTAGGAGATGGGCGTGGTAAAGAGACTTGCCCTTTATGGAGGGACCTTCGACCCGGTGCACATGGGCCATTTGCTGGTAGCGGAGACCGCAGTTACTTTATTTCAGCTGGACCAGCTCTATTTTTTGCCCGCTTATGAACCCCCTCATAAAACGGGTCGATCGAAACATGCCGCAGATCGGTTGGTCATGCTCAAGCTGGCGATTGAGGGCAATCCCCATTTCGCTTTGGATTTAAGAGAAATGGACAGTCAACAAAAATGTTATTCCTATGATACAGTGCGCTCTATTCTGGCCGAGGAGCCGGACAGAAGAATTTACTTCATCGTAGGCGAGGATTCCTTTATGGAGATTGAATCCTGGTACCACTGGGCAGACCTCCTTGCGCTCGTTCACCTAATTGTGGCTTGTCGCAGCCAGGTGCCGGGCGATCCAGAAAAAAAGCGTCAGCTGCTCTGTGCCAGGGGCTTCGAAATTTCTCTGATGGAACGGTTCACGACGGCCATCTCCTCGAGCGAAATTCGTTCGGAGCTCGCGAAGGGGCATTCCATTCGCTATGCGGTGCCGGACGTGGTGGCCGAGTATATTGAGAAAAGGGGGTTATACCAGGCATGAATGAGGAAGCAGCATTTCTTCAGCAGGTAGAAGCGCAATCCCTTGCCTTTCTATGGGAGGAGCCCTACATTCATTGGAATGAAATCCTGAAGCAGCGGCTTAGCCCGCACCGATACCGCCATGTTTGCTCTGTGACAAAAACGGCGATCGTATTGGCCAGGCGCTATCAGGTATCAGTGGACCAGGCCCGTACGGCGGCTTTTCTTCACGACTGCGCCAAGCACAATGAAAAATATTATTTTGCCTGCCTTTTGGAGAAAGGGGTGGTCCATGAGCAGGATTTTGTGCCCTCGCCCTATTTCCATGCATTTTTGGGAGGCCTGGTCGCCTGGCATCTTTATGGGGTGCATGATGAGGCGGTGGTGCAGGCCATCCAGTCCCATACGCTGGGCTCGGAAGAGATGAGTCCCTTAGATCAGGTTATATTTTTGGCGGACCTGATCGAACCGGGTCGAGATTTCCCAGACTTGGCGATTTTACAAAGGACAGCGATGAAAAGCCTGGAAGAGGGGGTTTTAAAAGCCTTCGATAATACCCTGCTCTATTTGATTGCGAAGGGCGCCTGGATTCATCCAGAGGCGTTGTTTGCTCGCAATGCGATACTAAAGAAGGTTCAGAAAGGAAGGAGCAATTCTTGAAGGATCTCGTACAAAATCGAACCGAATTGATGAATCAGTTGATTATGGACCAGGCGGAAGCACATCTGGGTCAGGATATTCGCCTCATTCCCATGGATCCTCGTCTTGGGATCAGTGATTATTTCATTATTATGACGGCGAGAAATAAGAATCACGCCCAGGCCTTGGCGGACTATATTGAAGAGGCTTTGATGAAAGAGCACTTCCAGGTCCGCGCAGTGGATGGATACAAAGAAGGGTCCTGGATTTTGATGGATTGCGAAGATACGCTTGTTCACATTTTCACCCAAACGCAGCGTGATTATTACGACTTGGAAGGCATTTGGGATAACAAGGAGGCCCTGAGCGAGCAAATTCATCAAAAGCAGCATCATAGCCAAGCTAACCTGGAGCGCTAAGATGAAGGGTCTTGGCCGACAGAAAATCCTCCTGGGTCTTTTGACCTTCTCTGTTATTTGTTATGGTGCCTGGACCCTGCTTCGAGAGGAGGGGATGGGGCAGAAGCCGGCCCAAGAGCCCCCACAGCGGGAAGCAGAAAAAAGACAGCGCAAGGAAGAGAGCGGCATAGAGGGTGAAGCGTACTCCTCTTCCGTCCTTTCCGAGGCGGGGCAAGCTCCTGAAGAATCCCGAGCCGCTCAGGAGGGGGCTAAGTCACGGGCTTCCTCCG
>CABTYV010000041.1 GCA_902489145.1 uncultured Tissierellia bacterium
AAGAGAAGGGTTGGTTGATCAAAGGCGAGCGCCGGATGGCTCGAAGGCCCCCTCCAAAAGCGGCAGCCGATCCTAAAAAGCGGCTCAATTCGGAGCAGGAAGCTATTTATCAGGAGATTTTAAAGGAAACCGGGACCTATCTGATCTGTGGAGTGACGGGGTCAGGCAAGACAGAGATTTACCTTCAATTGGTGGAGGAGGCCTTAGACCGAGGGAAAGAAGCCATCATCTTGGTGCCGGAAATTTCCCTCACGCCTCAGACAATCGCGCGCTTCGAGGGACGCTTTGGCCGGCAGGTAGCCATGCTCCATTCCCGCCTTTCGACGGCGGAGCGCTATGAAGAATGGGAGAAAATCCGAACCGGAGAGGCTCGAATCGCCGTGGGCGCTCGGTCGGCCATTTTCGCCCCTTTTCAAAACCTGGGCCTGATCGTGATTGATGAGGAGCATGAAAGCTCGTACGTATCGGAGCAAGCCCCCAAGTATCACGTGTATGACGTGGCCCGTTTCCGATCGCAATACCATGACTGCTCTTTGGTGCTCGGATCGGCTACGCCTTCCATGGAGCGCCTCTATGAGGCGGATCAGGGCCTGATCCATCGCCTGGATTTGAAGGAGCGGGTCGGGCAACGGCCCATGCCGACGGTTGAAATTGTGGATATGCGGGAAGAGCTGAAGGCCAACAACCGGACCATGTTTTCCCGGGCTCTCTACCAGGCGATTTCGGAAGCGCTTTCGAAAAAAGAGCAGGTAATCCTTTTTTTAAATAAACGGGGACACACCTCCTTTGTCTTCTGCCGGACCTGCGGTTATACCTATCGCTGCGATGCCTGCGACGTAGCCCTCACCTATCATAAAGGGCGGGACCGTCTGATCTGCCATTATTGCGGTAGGAGCAAACGCAAGCGCTCGACTTGCCCCAATTGCGGGAGCCAGTCGATTAAGGAGTTTGGTGCCGGGACGGAGCAATTAGAGGAGGAGGCCCAGCGACTTTTCCCAGAGGCCCGAATCCGCCGGGCGGATGCAGATACCATGACCCAAAAGGGAGCTTATGACACGCTTTACCGGGAGATGCGAACCGGCCAGGTGGATCTGCTCCTGGGGACCCAGATGATTGCCAAGGGATTTGACTTTCCCAATGTGACCGTGGTCGGGGTCATGGCGGCAGATATCAGTCTCAATTTTCCCGACATCCGTGCCAGTGAGCGCACCTTTCAGCTCTTAACCCAGGTGGCGGGCCGCGCTGGACGGGGAGAGCGACCAGGGCGGGTCTTTATTCAAACCTATAAGGCGGATCACCCAGCGATCGTGGCGGCGGCCCAAAATGACGTCGATGGCTTCTACCGCTGGGAGCTCTCGCAGCGCCAACGCGAAGCCTATCCGCCCTTCACGCATACGCTCTATATCCGTCTTTCAGGCGGGGACCGGGCGCGGACCCTACAGGAGGCCCAGAAGCTTCGGGCGTTTGTAGAGGAGCATAAAAAGGAGGCTGGTGCATGGAAGCTAGAGGGACCGACGCCTTCGGTTATTGAAAGAATGGACCGGCAGTACCGTTTTGGCCTGATCGTGCGCAGTGAAAATCTTTCGACGATTCGAGGGGTGGGCCAGGCCGTGATGGAGCATTTTCCGGGGAGTCAGGCGGTCCGCGTAGCCGTGATGATCGATCCCATTTCTATTTTTTAGCAGCAGCGTGATCAAGAGAAAGGAGCCATGATGGCAAGATTCCAGCTTCGTTTTGAGGGGGATCCAATTTTACGGAAGAAGGCACGCCCCGTAACGAAAATCGATGATAAAATTCGAAAGACCTTAGACGATATGGTGGAAACCATGCGCCAGGAGTCAGGCATTGGCCTGGCTGCCCCCCAGATCGGCCGTTTGCGCCGGATGGTCGTCATAGATGTGGGAGACGGAGTCTATCAGATGATCAATCCAGAGCTTCAGGGGGCTTCAGAAGAGATGGAGGAGGACATCGAGGGCTGTCTATCCTTGCTTCATTTTAACGGGACGGTCAACAGGCCCAAATGGGTAGAGCTTTCCTATCTCGATCGGCAAGGTGAAAAAAAGGAACTGCGGGCGGAAGGGCTTTTCGCGCGCTGTATCTGTCATGAGCTGGATCACCTGGACGGCATCCTCTTCCGGGACCGGGTCATTCGAGAAATATCGCTGGACCATCCAAGCCCGGAGGACCTGGCCTATATCCAGTCCCATTGCCCTCATAAAGAGGAGGGGGAGGAGGCGGAGACGGATGGCTCCGAAGGCGGGGAGGAAGGGCAAGCGCCTGCTTCCGAAAATAGGGACGAACAGGAGGAGGCACTTTCGTGACGAAACGCTACGTATTTTTCGGTTCCCCAAGCTATGCCCTGCCCTGCCTGGAGGCTTTGATGGGCGAGGAAGGGATAGAAGTGGGGTTAGTGGTTTCTCAACCTGATAAGCCCCAGGGGCGCAAGCAGGTCCTGACGCCTACGCCGGTAAAAAAGCGAGCCTTGGAGGCCGGTCTGCCCCTGCTTTGCCCGGAAAACATCAATGCGCCGGAAGCAATCGCTGCTCTGCGCCGGGTGGGCGCGGACGGGGCAGTCGTGATTGCTTACGGGCAGAAGCTGGGCAAAGAAATTTTAGCTCTTTTTGGGGAATCCATCTTTAACCTCCACGCCTCCCTTTTACCAGCCTACCGGGGAGCTTCGCCGATTCAAGCCGCCCTGCTGGCCGGAGAGACAGAGACAGGGGTTTCTGCCATGTTGGTGCGCTCGGGGATGGACTCAGGCGAAATTTTGGCCCAGAAAAGGCGAGTGATCGAGCCGGAGGATGACGGTCTAACGCTGGCAGATAAGCTAGCCAGGGACAGCGCGGCGTTGATGATCGAAGTGCTTCGGGACTATGAAGGCTTTCTAAAAAAGAAGCAGGTCCAGGATCCGGACCAGGTCAGCTACACAAGGAAAATTACCAGAGCGGATGCCTTCCTGGACTTTCATCAATCCGCAAGGGAGCTGTATAACCAGGTTCGGGCCCTGGGCGCCTGGCCGGGCGCCCAATTTACCTATGAAGGCAAGACATATAAGGTGCACCAGGCCCAGGCGCTTCCTTCAAAAGTGGCGGCCCCGGCGGGGACCCTGCTTGCGTTGGGCCCGGAGGGGATTGATATTGCCTGCGGTCAGGGCGTTTTTCGGATATTGCTACTTCAGGAGGCGGGCAAACGGCCCCTGTCAGCCCGGGATTTTTTAAATGGCCATAGCTGGCAGCTGGGCGCCTGTCTTTGCGCTTAGCCTGGAAAGGAGGGCCAATGGAGCGAGCACTCAATTCAATGGAAGAAAAGGAATTGATCCAGCTGATGGAGGATTTGGGCGAGCCCCGCTACCGGGCCCGGCAGCTTTTTCATTTTTTCCACAAAGAAAAGCAGGAGGATCTTAGCCAGGCCAAGCTTCTGCCGGCTGCCCTCCGGGACGCCTTGCAGGCTTATCCCCTCTGCACCGTGAAAGAGGAAGCGGTGCTGGAATCAAAGGATGGGAGCCGAAAGTTTCTCTTCCGAATGAGGGATCAGACGCTGGTAGAATCGGTCTGGATGCCCTATGCGGACCGGGTTACCGCCTGTATTTCCACCCAGGTGGGCTGCCGGATGGGCTGCGCCTTTTGCGCTTCTACGAAGGCCCCCTTTGTTCGAAGCCTGGAGGCAGGGGAGATCCTGGGCCAGGTTTATCAGATGGAGCGATGCACCGCTTCTACCATAGATAATCTGGTGATCATGGGCATTGGAGAGCCCCTCGACAATTACGAAGAGCTGGTTGGCTTTCTTCGCTTGATCACTGCGAAGGAGGGGAAGCACCTGTCGGCCCGCTCCATTACCCTTTCGACCTGTGGATTGGTCCCAAAGATCCGCGCCCTGGCCCGGGAAGGACTGCCGATCAACCTGGCCATTTCCCTGCACGCATCAAGCGATGCAGACCGGCAAAGGACCATGCCCATCGCCAAAAAGTACCGGATAGCGGAAATTCGCGAGGCTTGTCTGGATTATTTCCGTCAAACCGGCAGACGGATCTCCCTGGAATATGTTTTAATAGAAGGGATGAATGATCGAAAAAAGGATGTGGACCGCCTGGCGGCGCTCTTTCGAGGGCCCATGTGGCATATCAATCTACTACCTTTAAATCCCATATCAGAGTTTTCAGGACAGCCTCTTTCGGATCCGGCGATCGAGCGCTTTCGGGCCTTGTTAGAAAAGCGGGGCTTGACCGTTAGCGTTCGAAGAAAGAGGGGAGCGGATATTGATGCGGCCTGTGGTCAGCTGCGCATTCTCTATCAGGCTTTGGGAGGAGGACAATGAACACTTACTCAGTGACAGAAAAAGGCCTGGTTCGCGCCAACAACCAGGACGCCTATCTCAATTATTTTTCTCCGCAGTGGGCTCTTTTTGTCGTTTGTGACGGCATGGGGGGACATCGGGCGGGCGATCAGGCCTCAAAGCTTGCCAGTATCAGCATTCGGGACTTTTTTATCCGGGAAAAGGACCGGACAGATTATGAAGCTCTACTGCGAGAAGGGGTGGAGGCGGCCAATAAGGCCGTCTATGAGAAGTCCCAGACTGCGGAGGCTTATTATAATATGGGGACCACCTTGGTGGCCTGCTTGGTGGTGAAAGGAGTGGCCTATATTGCCCATGTGGGCGACTCGCGCCTCTACCTTTGGCGGCGAGGGGCGCTTCAACAGGTGACCGAGGATCACTCGCTGGTGCAGAAATTGGTCAAGCAGGGGCTGATCACGCCGGAGGAAGCCAAAAATCATCCCGACCGGTCCACGCTTACCCGCGCAGTTGGGACGGAGCCTGGTCTGGAGGTCGAGTCGGACCAATGTGTGCTGGAGGAAGGAGACCGGATCCTGCTCTGCTCGGACGGGCTCACCACCATGCTTACGGATGCTGAAATCAAAGCCGTTATGGAAGAATCAGATCGGGCCAGGGAAGCTTGCGAAGCACTGGTCCAGAAAGCCTTGGACCGGGGAGGCCTGGACAACATCACCATCACCCTTTTTGAGTATAGGAGTCAATCATGGACCAAATTTTATTAAATGATCGCTATCAAATTTTGCAAAGAATTGGGATTGGCGGCATGGCCTATGTCTATGAGGCGGAGGATACCCTGCTCAAAAGACGGGTGGCGGTCAAAATCCTCAAGCAGCAATATACGGAGGATGCCGAATTTGTGCGGAAATTCGAGAATGAAGCGCTGTCCGCCGCTTCGCTCAGTCATCCGCACATTGTAAATATTTACGATGTCGGCAGTCAGGTCTACCAGGACCGGCAAATTCACTTTATCGTCATGGAACTGATCGAAGGCTCGACGCTAAAAGAAGCCATCCAGGCCCAGGGCAAGATGGACTCCTCCGTGGTGGCCCGGATTGGGGGGCAGATCGCGGAGGCGCTCCAATGCGCCCACGATCACAATATTATTCACCGTGATATTAAACCGGCCAATATTTTGATCATGAAATCGGGCGACATCAAGGTAGCAGATTTTGGCATTGCACGGATCAGCTCTTCTTCCACCGTTACCTATACCAATTCCATCCTGGGCACGGTCCACTATATTTCGCCGGAGCAGGCCAAGGGCCGTTTTACGGATTACAAGTCGGATATCTATTCTCTTGGCGTGGTGATGTACGAAATGGCCACTGGCCAGGTGCCCTTTGACGCGGATAATTCGGTCGGCATTGCGATCAAACACATTCAGCAGGCGCCGATTCCGCCCCGGGAGCTAAACGAAGATCTGGCGCCTGGTCTGGAGGCGATTATTCTGAAATGTATGGAAAAGAATCCCGCCGACCGCTATGCACAGGCATCAGATTTGGTCTATGACTTGAAGCATTATTCGCAGCTGAGCCGTGACGATACCGTCGTTCTCTCGCCGGCCGAGGGCGCGGCGAAGGGGGGGAAGCGAAAAAAGGCATCCGCCGACGCAGAAAGTCAGCCGGCGGTGTATGACAGTCGCCCCTACCAGGAGGAGGAAGAGGAAGACAAGGCCCATTTCCCCTGGTTCCCCCTTCTTTTGCTGGGCGTCGCCCTGGCCACCGTCCTGCTGGTGGTCTCCATTTTGGGTAGTCAAAATGCCGATCGGCTCAATGCCAGCCAAACTAAGGTGCCTCCCGTAATCAACCTGAAGGAGGAGGAGGCGCTTCGCCTGCTTCGTGAACGTCACCTTCAGGGCAAGGTGGTAGAGCGGATCTATGATGACAATGCGGATGCGGGCCTGGTTTTGGAGCAATCGATCAAGTCAGGCACGCCCGTCGACAAAAATACGGTGATTAACCTCAAGGTGAGCCAGGGAAAAAATAAAATTGCCCTGATGGATCTGCAAAATAAAACCCAGGAGGAAGCAGTGGAAGCCTTGACTGCAGCGGGCTTTCAGGTTGGACAAAGTCTTTCCGAGTACTCGGAGACGGTCCCCAAGGACCGGGTGATACGGACGGATCCAGCAGCCGGTTCGCGTATGGAGGAAGGCGGCCGGGTGAGCCTGATCATTTCCAAGGGACCCGAGGAGGAGGCCGTGATCATGCCGGTCTTGATCGGAGCCGATCAAAAGGAAGGACAGGACCGCCTGCGGGAGGCCAAGCTTGAAGTGGGCAAGATTAAGACCAAGGCCAGCCACTATGACTCAGGGATCATTATCGAGCAATCGATCCGGGCGGGCGAACACATCAAGGCAGGCACCCAGGTAGATCTGGTCATCTCATCCGGGCCGGAGGCATCCACTGGTCCCAACCTGGTGGATTATACCCTTCGCATCTTCCCGCCGGAAAATAAGGACCGCTTCCGATTGGAGATTTTCGACTACAACAAGTCCCAGACCAAGCCCATTCATAGCGTCTTATTACGAAGTGCCGATGCCAATTCCTCCGGCTACATCCCGGTCCATGTTAGGGCCGATGCTGAGGCGGATTTGCGCATCTTCTATGATAAAAAGCCGGCAGAAACGAGCGAAAACAGTCAATCAGAAGAGGGACAGAGCGGCCAGGAGGAGATCCGGCCTGCTCATTAAAAAGAAAGGGGGCCTATGGACCAAGTGGATTGGACGGGACGAGGGCATATCATCGCCTCTGAAAAAGATCTCTATTTCGTTTCTTGTCTCAAGAATGGCCAGGAACTGTGCCTGCCCTGTAAGGGAAAGGGCGTTTTTCGGGCCCGGGCCCAGCGCCCCGTGGTAGGCGATTTTGTGGACGTCTCTCTGCGGGCGGACAGCTCGGTGGGTACGATTCTCTGCCTACATGAACGAAAAAACCTGCTCAATCGACCGCCGGTGGCCAATGTGGACCAGGTTTTATTGGTCCAGACTTTGGTCGAGCCGGCGCTGTCCGCCTTAGCTTTGGATAAAATGCTGGCCTCGATTGAGCAGAAGCACCTGCCTCTGCTCCTCTGTTTTAATAAGCTGGATCGGTCCCCGGAAGGGGCCCTCACCGAGTGGATGGCCCTCTACCGGAGGATCGGCTATCCCTGCTTTCAAACCGATGCGCTGCAGGGAACAGGGGTGGAGGAGCTGTGCCATAGGTTAACCGGCAAGATTACCGCTGTGGCGGGTCCTTCCGGGGCAGGCAAGTCATCGCTGATTCGAAAGATGACTGGGGCAGCCATTGAAGTGGGGCGTCTGGCGTCCAAGACGGGACGCGGCAGACAAACGACCCGGCAGATCCGCCTCTATGACCTGGGGCAGGCCTCGTACATCTTTGATACACCCGGCTTCTCCAGTCTGGAACTGGAAAGTGAGGAGAGTCTGCAGATGGTCGGCGCTTGGTTTCCCGAGATTCGCACTCGTGCAGATCAATGTCGATTCCGAAACTGCCTCCACCGAAACGAACCGGCCTGCCGCATCAAAGAAGCCCTGGCAGCGGGGGAAATTGCCCCGACTCGTTACGCCTCCTACCTCCGCCTGTTAGAGGAGATGGAGCAGCGACGCAGCTACTAGACGGAAGGGGAGATGGGCCCTTTGTGGTCCTGGGAAAGGAAGAGTTATGGAACATCAGCTAATTCCCTCGCTTTTGGCCGCTGATTTTTATCAGCTTTCAGAGGAAGTGCAGGCGATTGAAAAGGCCGGGGTCCGTCACCTGCATCTTGATATCATGGATGGACATTTCGTGCCAAACCTCTCTTTTGGCCCGGGCTTGATCGCCAAGCTTCGTCCCCATACGGATCTCTTTTTTGACACCCACCTGATGGTCGAGGAGCCGGATAGGCTCTTGAGTGCCTTTCAGGAGGCGGGCTCCGATTTAATCACTGTCCACGCGGAGGCCTGCACCCACCTCCATCGGACCCTGCAAAAGATCCACGAATTGGGCTTGCAGGCGGGGGTGAGCTTAAATCCGGCAAGCCCCTTGTCCCTATTGGACTATGTGATGGATGAAGTGGACCTGATCCTGCTCATGTCGGTCAATCCCGGCTTTGGCGGTCAGGCCTTCATCCCATCGACTTGGACGAAGCTTCAAGCCGTTCGGAAAAAAATCGATCAGAGTGGCCGGTCCATTCTCCTGGAGGTCGACGGGGGCGTCCATCAGGAAAATATTCGTCAGCTGGCCGATGTCGGCGTCAACTGGCTGGTGGCAGGCTCTGCTGTATTTCGTCCTGGTCAAACCTATGAAGGGGCACGCGCCCTGCTAGAGGCGCTGGAGGGCAATCGTGCGTAAAAGATCTCGTCGGGCCCTCCTCGTGGCAGGGGGAGAGGATCTGGTAGGAGAAAGACGTTTCCGCAGGCTGGTGGAGGAGGCTGATTGTATCCTCGCCGCAGACGGAGGCTACGATGCACTACGCTCGATCGGTGTGGAGCCCCAGCTGGTGCTGGGCGATTTTGACTCTTCTGCGCTTTTAAAAGAACGGGCAGATCAGGAGGCAGCACGCAAACGAGGCCTTCAGCTGCTGTCTTATCCTGTAAAAAAGGATGCGACCGATTCCCAATTGGCTTTGGACCTGCTGCTGGAGGAGGGCTACGAGGCGGTTCTTTTGCTGGGGGGGAGCGGGTCTCGGGCCGATCATTCCCTAGCCAATCTTTTTTTGCTCCATCACTATGCTCGCCTTGGACTTTTCATAGGCATGGAGAGCGCCCATAACCAGCTGGTTTTTTTACCTGGTGGCAGCTACGGTCCAATTTCCTTTCCCGGCGATCCCTACGTTTCTTTTTTAACCACGGACGAAGGGGTGCGATTGAGCCTGAAAGGCTTTGAATATCCTTTAGAGGACCAGCTCCTGTCGCCTTACTCTTCGCTGGGCGTCTCCAATCACATTCGCTCTGACCAGGCGCGGATCAAGCTCCAAGCGCCGCCCGGTTGCGGCGTCTATTTTTTGATCAGCCAGGGGGGAAATCAGGACTTTTTCCCCGTTGAGCCGCTGGTATAAGGGGAATCGCCCTTGCTTCAGGGCATCAAAAAACCACCCCGATTCTTGTCTCGAGTGCAAGAACCGGGGTGGTTTTTCTTTAAGCGCAGAAAGGGCGATCTAGTCTTCGTTTTGGACGATTTCTTCTTCCTTCGCTTCGACCGCTTCCTCTAGCTGATCCTCCACCTGGGGCGCTTCCTCCAGCAGGGGATGGTCGATGAGGGTCTGGCTTCCGGGTTTTACCCGGTTGACCTTCCCAGAGCGCAGGCAACGGGTGCATACATTCATTTTTGTGGGGGTACCATTTTCATCATAGACTCTGACCTTGCGCAGGTTGGGTGTCCAGGTCCGGCGGATCCCTCTATGGGAAAAGGTGACATTGTTGCCAGATGCCTTTCTTTTTCCGCAAATTTCACATACTCTCGACATGTTTCCTCCTCGTCAATCCTTCAAAAATAACTATTTTATTATAGCAGGCGAATCAGGCCAATGCAAGGCCTCTTCCGGGACTTCTCCCTGCGAAAATGCGGATAAATGTGGTAAAATAAAAAAATAAGAATACGAACCCGAGTTTCAAAACGAGAAGGAGGGTGCAATGGTATCCCATCTGCAAAATGAACTAGGCCACATCATGATTGATGAGACCGTTCTGTCCAATATAGCCTGCCAGGCCGCCATGGCTTCCTATGGCGTGGTCGGGTTAGCGGCAAAAAGCGCCAAGGATGGACTTTATGAGCTCTTGGGCTTGGAAAATATGACCAAGGGGGTCACCATCCTTGAAAATGAGGATCACTCTGTGACCATCCGCCTTGAGGTGATTATGGAATACGGCATTCGCATTGCCACGGTTGCGCAAAATCTGATCGAGACCGTTCGTTACAATGTAGAAAAATCAACCGGCATTCGAGTGGACCGGGTTGAGCTCTATATTCAAGGGATTCGGATGTAAGGAGGAAGGATGCAATTTATCGAGGGAGGGCCATTAAAAGCAGCCCTCAAGGCAGCGCATGAAAAGCTGAAGCTTCATAAAGAAGAAGTCAACGACCTCAACGTCTTTCCGGTTCCGGATGGCGATACGGGGTCCAATATGTCCATGACGATGGAGTCTGCCATGGAGTTTTTTGACCGGCCCAACGTGGTCTCGGTCAGCCAGGTGGCCAAGGCTTTGGGCAGTGGCACGCTCATGGGAGCCCGGGGCAATTCCGGTGTCATCTTTTCCCAGCTTTGCCGAGGCGGAGCAGAGGCCATACAGGAGGCCGAACGGCTGGATGTGATTTTGCTGGCCAAAGTTTTTGAGGGGGCCCGGGCCAAAGCCTACAAGGCGGTCATGAAGCCGACCGAGGGGACGATTTTGACCGTAGCACGCGCCCTGGCCGAATATGGCAGCCGAAATGCCGGTCAAAGCCGGATAGAGGATTTTTTGAAGGGGGCCCTGCAGCAAGCGGTTTTAACCCTGAGCAAGACGCCCGATATGCTGCCGGAGTTGAAGGAAGCCGGGGTCGTAGATGCGGGTGGCATGGGCCTGGTCTATCTCCTGGCCGGTTTTAGCGAGGCCATCTGCGGTGAAAATTTCGACGATTTGATCGCTTCCGCTTCGTCTCAACAGGGGAGTCGGGAAATTTCCTCCTTTGAGGCGACCTCCCACGCGCTCAGCGACTTACCCTATTTGGTCAAGGCCCAGCTCACCGATTCAGAGGCAGAAAAGCTGAAAAAGCATCTGAACCATCACGGACGACTGGAGTCCGTGGAAGCCAGGGGGGGCAGGTTTGAGGTGGTCGTAGCGACGGAGGATCCGGCGGGGCTTCTAACCTCCATCCTTCGCTGGGCCACCCTTTTGGAGATCCACTTGCTGAACGTTCATGAACAGGTGGCCGAAGAAGCGCCGGTGGAGGAGCGTCCCAAGAAGGAACGCTCGAAGGTCGCATTTGTAGCGGTCTCATTGGGCGCGGGCTTTGAGGAGATTTTCCACCAGCTCATGGTGGACGAGATCGTATCTGGCGGACAGACGATGAATCCCTCGACGAAGGATCTTTTTGACGCAGTAGAGCGGGCCAATGCCGATACCGTTTATCTCTTGCCAAACAATAAAAACATCATTCTCTCTGCCAAGCAGGTGGTAGACCTGCTTCCGGGGCAGGTGGTCGTGATTCCGAGCCGGACCATTCCCGAGGGCATCACCGCCCTGCTGAATTATGACGATAGTCTGACGGCGGAAGAAAATCAGGCCATTATGACGGAGTCCCTATCCAAGGTTACGACCGGACAAGTGACCTATGCGGTCCGGGATAGCTCGGTCGATGGGCTGGAGATTGCCAAAAATGATTGGATCGGCCTGATCGACGGAAAAATCGTGGCAAAGGGGGCCAATGAACTGACCGTACTTTTGGCCCTTTTGGACCGGTCGGTTAAAAAGGATTCCAACCTGCTGACCATTTATTTGGGGGCAGAGGCGGATCCGACGGATGAAATGATTCTATCCAAGGAGCTGGCCCACCGCTTCCCAGATCTGGAGAGGGAGATTACCAGCGGTGGTCAGCCCACCTACCGTTATATTTTTTCGCTCGAATGATGGAATTGAGATCGGAAGAGCACACGTCTGAACTCC
>CABTYV010000042.1 GCA_902489145.1 uncultured Tissierellia bacterium
ACTGAGCTAAGGGTGGTCAGCTGTCTGCCGGGATTGAACCGGTGACCTCAGCCTTACCATGGCTGCGCTCTACCTGCTGAGCTAAGACAGCAACTCAAGCCGGCCAAGGCCCGCTTCATGAGTAACAAAGCTATTATAGAAAAGTTTTGCAGGTCCGTCAAGCCTTGCAGAGAAATTTTATCCTGCTGCGACCGCATTTCCCTCGATGTCCCTCTGATCATTTCCGTTCTCCCTGCCAGACCAATAGAAGAGGGCCTTTCGGCCCTCCTCCCTCGTCATTTTTAGAAACGATTATTTGGCAGCAACGCCGAGCGCCTTCAAAGCGTCCACATAGCGCTTGGGGCTTCGACAGATTTCTTCCAAGTTCAGCGTACCCAAAAGGGCGCGCTCCTGATTAAATTTTGCAAGCTTTGCCGGGGTCAGAAGGCGGAGGAAAAACGCTTCGCCTTCCATGCCAACGTAGGGAAGACTGAGGGTGCTATTCTGGTAACCCCAAAGGATCCTCGCGTCTTCATAGGTGATTTTCTCACTGTCCGGAAAATCCCGGTGCCAGGCGTTGATATCCATTTCTGAGAGAAAGGCCGTCGAAGTGAAAATGCGGAGGGTATATACGGTTGTTCCAAACATGTTTGATTTTCCTACAATTTTTCCCCTGCTGGTGGAAACGCCCTTTCGATACCGGGGAGAGAGAATATGCTTGCGATGTCCCTCCGCTTGGTTTTGAGGTCCAAAATCCACGAGATAGGCATTTAAAATCGCCAAAGCCTCTTGTCTGGCGCTCGTTCTTCTGAGCGCTTCCTCCAGGTTCCTCCCGATCAGGGGTATTTCGCGATAGTTGATGTTACTTAAGAAATAGACCTCCGGGTCGCTGCCCAGGCGTTCCATCACCTTCTGCGGAGAGTACTGGACCCCATTCATGACAAAAGAGTGGGCCAATGCCCCATACGCAAGCATGGCTTCCGTATAAATTTCATTCGCCTTTTCGTACTGCCCGCCCGGATTTTGAATGGCGGACAGACCATTCTTTGCTCTTACTTCATTCCACAGGGAAGCAAAGCTTTGATCCACCTCTTTTAGAAAAGCATCCATCACCTCCTGATCACTTCTGGTCTGCTTCGGAGCCGGATCAGGATCCGGGTTGGGGTTGGGCTCAGGATTCGGGTTGGGATCGGGATTGGGATCAGGCGTCGGCGTCTGGTTTGGATCTGGAGCCTCCTCTTGACCAAGCGAGAAATAACGGATCACCTCTTTTGGGCCCATCTGACCAAGCAGGGTGACCCCACCGACGATGTGGAGGCGCGCAGGAGCGCTTCGATTCACCTCTGCCCGCAGGGGATTGGGCTGATCAAAAAGCGCAATGGGGCAATTTTTCTTCACGGACAAGGCCCCGGCGGATAAAGCATCGGGGAAGGCGCCGCCCGTCGTTACAATCAATTCCTTCTTGTTGGTCGCTGCTTGGAACACTTTTTGGGCGGTCTCATACCTCGTGTCCCCATAGAGCCGGGCAATATGGACATTCTTGCCCGCCATTTGCCGGTACAGCGATTCCTCAATCGCTGCTGCGCCCCCCAGCACGATCACTCGCTGTGCGTTTTTCAGGGCATCGCCCATAGCATCGGTGAGCCTGCCTTTTTTAGGAGACAGAAGCAGCTTTCCGTCCTGGAGCAGGGCCGCCGAGACTAAGGCATCCGGAAAATTTTCTCCGCTTGCGACGACCAGATTTTTTCCTTTCTTATAGGAGAGGGTTTTTTGGTTGGTTTCATAGCGGTTTTTCCCGGCCAACCGGATGACGCGAAAGCCCTGATGCCTGAGGTCTTTTTCGACGGCGGCAGAAAGCACCGCTTCCCCGCCTAACAGGTAGACCTCTCTTGCGCCAATGCGGCGCAGCGCTTCTAGGCTTCTGGGATGCACTTTATTTTTCAGGCTGTATAGGATCGGCCGTCCCTCCCCGCCCTGGAGGTTTAAGGCCGATAGGGCATCGGCAAAGCCGTCACTATTGACCAAAATGGCCCCTTTGACCCCTTTAAAATTGGCTTCCGCCAATTTGGCTGCTGTATCGAAACGGTTCTCTCCATAGTAGGTATAGACCGATGTCGTACCGGCCCCTTTTGCCTGCCCTACCCGCTCTGGGAAAAATCCGAGAAGGAGGGCCAAAGCAAGCAAATAGGTACAAGCCCGCTTCATCCGCTTCCTTTTATCGACTCGCCTCATCACAAGCTCCTTTCCTGGTAAAATCACGCACCAAAGCCTTTGGGTGAAACCTTTTCCTGCTCTTAGTCTATCATAAAAAAGGACGAGTACAGAAAATATCCTGTACTCGTCCTGCTTCCTACTTGGAAAAGGGGCTCGCTTCCTTCCCGCCCTATTTCAGTTCGGCTTCAACAGCGGCGGAGATCGCCTGCTCTAAGCCTACGATGGTGATCTTCTCATAGGCGGCCTTCTTGATGTGCTTTTTGATGACGGAAGGCAAGGCCTTGGGGGCGGTCAAAAGCACCGGCGCATGGAGGCGTCCGGCGACGGGGCCGATCACCAGGGCATCGGCAAAGCGCTCACCCGAAGCCAGGAAGGCCTGATTGGCCTGAGCGAAATAGCGCTCGGCAATGAGGGCTGCGGTCTCGTAGCGGTCTGCGCCGCCGACCCGTGCAGAAAGTCTGGGCAGGGCCTGCTCAACGGCCTTCGATACCGCCGTTTCACCGCCCGCGATGATCACGCTCTTCATCCCCAGCTCCTGAACGGCCTTGGCCGTTTCAGCGGGCAGCTTCTTCGCCTGGGTCAGCAGGATGGGGGTCCCTTCCTGAGCCGCATAGGAGCTGATGGCCAGGGCATCCGCAAACTGCTCACCCGTAGCGATCACAGCCTGGTTGGTCTGACCGGTCAGGGCGACCCCCCGTTTGGCTACCAGGGCCGCCGTTTCGTAGCGGTTGGTTCCGCCAATGCGCTCCACCTTGCCAGCCAGCGCTTTGGCCGCTTCTGCGACCTTCAAAGAAAGCGCCGACTCTCCGCCAATCAGCAATACCTTGCTTGCGCCCAAACGCTTGATTTCCGAAGCGGTGCGGCTGTCGAGGGTTTTGCTGTCCGTCAGCAAAATGGGGGCGTTGAGGGCTTTCGCCAAAACAGAAGCCGTCAAAGCGTCCGGAAAGTCGTCACGACGGGCCAGGAGCACGGTATCGGCCCGATCGTAGTACTTCGAAGAAATTTTGGTGGCTGTCTCGATCCGGTCTTCCCCGCCAATGCGGTTCTGATCCTTCGGCTCCTGCGGGGTCGGCGTCGTATCCGAGCCCAGCTTCTTCGTGCCTCTCAGATAGATCTTATCCACGGGCTGGCGAATGATGGTGGTCTCGCCGGGGATGGTCTCTACATCGACTTTTTGACCGTCCTTGATGATATAGCGGACCGTTTTGCTGAGCTTCTGCTCGCCGGGAATCCCTTCCTGCTTGACCTTGAACTGTCCAGCCAAAAGGGTTGGATCATCTTCATACAGGATCTGGTAATCAATTTCCTGGGTCTCTGTCCGGACCTCCTCTTGGATCTTAGAGGAGAGGGTCACGGTCCAGCCGTCCAGGTCGTTTCCTGTCATTTTGAGCTCGTAACAGTCGTTTAAGTGGTCTTTGTTTGGGCCGTCGAACTCGGCGACTAAGCGATATTCCTTATATTTGCCGGTATAGGGGTTAAATAGGTCAAAATCACTGCCATCAAAGGCTCTATAGAATTCCCAACCTCGCCAAAGCTCAATTTCCGTATCCTGCCGAGGAAATGGCATTGTGCATGCAATTGGGTAGCTTCTTTTGCCAGTGTAAGGATAGTTGGTCTCTCCATTGTATTTCTGTTCAACGGTATAACGTACGGGCATCCGACCCTTATCTTTGTCTAAGAAGATACCGTCCTCTTCAATCTTGGCCGCTGTTTTCAGGTTCATTTGTTGACTGAAAATAATGGTGTATTCATCCTTTTTGTAATCGTATTGAGTTGTGCGACTATAGATCGTATTCCCGCTATAAGGATTAAAATCTAATCCTTGAATCTTGATGTTGGAAAAACTTTGTTTCTTAACCCTATCATTAGAGCCCTCAAGGGTGTCAATCGGTAAGTTAAATACCTGATCTTCGCCAATTTTACCTTGATACGTCATGGGATGATAAAGATCCTTTATTAGGTTACCGTCCTTATCTGTACCATTAAACCAGATATAATAGGTGAAAGATACTTCTTTCCCCATATCAGCCGGGTTAACGTAGGCCCCTTTATGCCCATACTGGTTCCATCGCAGGGTGATTTTTGCGGTCTTCCCCGTTGCGGGTTCCGGTGCGGCCTGGGCCAGGTTCGGGATCCCGGCCAGGCCGAGGATCATCGCCAGGGCCAGGCACAGGCTCAGGATCCTCTTCGTGATTTTTTTCATCGCTTCCTCCTTTTGTATAATGCTTTGCTCCATGATAAATGATACGCCACCATTCTTGGTGTTCTCATTATACCCCTTTGCGCACCCTTTCTCAACAGCCCCGCCCCTTACGCGTGAAGCCGCCTACTCAGAAATCTGGTTGATTCGGGCGATCAGAAGGGGCGTCCCGTTGTAGGCGCTGAGCACGACCAAGAAGGGATGGTCCAGCCTAAAATCACAGCGCTCCTCGCTTTCGCTCGGGGCGGCGGCACCCTCCTTCATCAGGGTGAAGGCGGCGGCTTCGGCCCCCTTTTCATCGATCTTCAGGCGGCTGGCGTGGAAGAGGTCGGATAGAAAAGCCTTCTGCTTTGAGCCGACCAGGGGAGAAAAGTCCCCCTGATCGGGCGAGAAGATCTTACCGATGCCCAGCTGCTGAAAGTTTTCACTCAGATCCAAATTGCTTTCGATGTCAAAGCGTGGGAGCGACAGCTGCACCTGCTTGACCCGGGACTGGCTGCTTGCGTCGGGCTTTTCCAGAAGGGCAAGGAGGGCCTTTGATGTGACTACCTCCTCCAGGTGCCCTGGTTCGGGTCGGACCAGCCAGAGCTGAGCAGGTCCCAAAAAAGGAAGGGCGATGGCATCGAAATGGGGCCCCTGGTAGACCGGACGGGCATCGGTCCGGTGGAGGAAGGAGACCGTCTGCTCACCCGTTGGGCTGAAAAAGCGCTCCTGGTGGGTTTCGCTCGGATCGAAGGCTTGCGCCCAGGCACCCTTAAAATGAAGGGCGGTCGAAAAAGCAAAGAGACTGTCCGGATAGAGCTTTTGCCCGGCGGCAGCCTCCTGGAGGAGGCCGCCGGTGTGATCCTTCAGCCATTTTTGAAGAAGCGCGTCATAGGCGGGATCGCCCATCCTGCCCCGATATACAGCGCTTGCAAAGTCCTTGCCCAGCCGTTTCACACAGTCCTTCTGGTAGGAGACCTGATCCGATAGCCAAAGGGCCTGGGCGGTCTGGAGGCGGAGGAGGCCATCGTCATACTGGAAAAGATAGGCCAAATCGGCCGCATTTTTCCGGTTGACGTTCTCGTCTGAAAGGCCGAGGGCTTGGAGGAGCTCGGCCCGGCTTGCGCCCCCGGCCCCTTCCGCCAGAGTGGATAAGGCCTGATACAGATTGAGGGGAGAGTACACGACTGTCTCCGTCTCGCTTTTGAGCAAGCGAGCATTGAGCTTTTGGGTGAAGGCCATCAGGCCGGGCAAATAGTGGGAGGAGGCCAGCCTTTTCTGCAAAGCTTCCTGGAACTCCTGTGCTTCTTTATAGTCCTCCTCCGTCGGATTTTCTTTCCGTTCGAGACTTTCAGGCATCTTCATGGCCGTGGCGGGTACGATCAGCTGGTTTAGGATCCCAGACCGGTTGCCTGTGGCGTAGGTTCGAGCGGCCTTGGTCCCTTGCGATGTCGACTGGCAGGCACCCAGGCTTATCAGTAAAAGGCCAGCCAAGCCCAGTGCCAGCCCGCTCTTCTTGCCCCGTTTGAGCCAAAAGAAGCCCCTCTGTTTCTGGCTCCCCTGGCCTTGCTGCATTTGTTCCAACATGACCGACTCCTTTCTCTTTTGTCTGGTTCGCCCACACCTGTTTGCAAACCTTTTCATTCTTAGAGCATAGCACATGCCGGTGGAGAAATCTTGTAAAAAACTGAGTAAAAAAATGAAGAAAAAAAGAAGCGCGCAAGGGCTGCGCGCTTCTTTCGAGAAAATCGAAAAGAGCTCCTCAGGCTTTTTTCTGTACCTGGAAGGCCGGGGCCGTAAAATAGTCGCGGGCGCCGGAAATGATCCCCCCTTGCCCAATCCGGGCATAAATGCCCGCAAATTGCTCCAGGTACATAAAGAGGCCAATGACATGACCAAAAGGATCCACCTGAAACTCATAGTCCTTCATATGAAGGAAGGGCGTCTCTTCTACCCGAACAAATTCCTGATAAATATACTCATTAAAAGGTAGGGCGGTGATCAGGCGGGTCCATTCCTCCGAGTCATGCTCCTGACCCAGCAGGATGCCCTGCGAGGCGTAGGAGTTGTAGGGCTTCAAAATATAGCGATCCTTTTCCCGTATCACGGCTTCCTTGTCGGCGTCCGTCAAAATCTCCCGCGTCATCGGGATGTGCTCCTTGATAAAGACCTGCTCCCGGTGGCTGAGGAAGGCCCGCGTTTCCGGATCGTGAAGCACCTTAAAGATCAGCTTGGAGTGCATGATCTGTGAGCGGAAGCTCCCCATCATGACAAAGGCGCCGTCTCGGTAGGCCGAGAGGAAGTCCTGGCACTGGTCGATCCGGTCCACAAAATCAGACGTCACCACCCGGCGGTAAACCAGGTCGATGGCCGCTTCCCGCCCCGTATAGGGGTCGGTGCCATAGAGGACGCCGTCCCGGTAGGACATCTTTCTGGGATCGGTCAGGGTGCAATCGAAGCCATCCTGCTCAAATACCTCATGAAAGTGACGGAATTCCTTTTCGGTCATCTTATCTTCAAAATCCACAATGGCGACGGTCTGAGGCAGCTTGCCCTTGATCTTTTTATAATAACCGGTTAAAGCCCGCACCAGGGAATGAAAAAGCTCAAAGGGTTCGATCGTCCAATCGGCGCTCATCTCCTCCATGATTTTGCTGGAGGTGAGGATCTTGCCCAGGACCCGGTCCTCATTCATCGCGGAGGATCCGTCGGTATTGAGCTCGCAAAATTGAAAGCGGCCGTCCCCATGGTAAAAAATGTCATACCGGCCCACCGGTACGGGCATGGTATAGCCGGGATCGATCAAAATCAGGGATTCGGTCACGGGATCGAAATGAAATTTGGACCGATAGGTCGGATCCTCTAAGAACTTGGCCGTCACCTTTTCGCCAATGGAGGCCATGGTATGCAAAATTGCCTCAAACAGGGCCAGGTCATCCGGCTCAAAGAAGAAGCCCTGATAGGTCATAGGGACCTCCTGGCCGTGGTAGAGCCGACGTTTTTTTTGAGTCCGCTCCATCAGCGTCCGGTAATCCTGCTCATAGGTCGCCGGATCGCTCATCACAGTTTCCAGATATTGTTCGGTAAAAAGATTGGTAAACATATCCTTCCCTTCTTCAGGATTTCAAATGGGTATACGCTACTCGCCTTCGGTGCTGGTCAGATGGGTCCTGCCCTTTTCGTCCACCTTGGCCAGCAGGAGGTCCCGGAGGGCCGGCCAGCCACCGGTGCGGTAGACCCGCTCAAAATAGGTCCGAGGCGTGTCCAGATTGGACCAGAGCTCAGAGAGGGGATCCAAATAGGCGCCCTCTTCCGCTGAAAGCCCGGATCGAGCCAGATCGACCAGCAACACCCCCCAATGGGCAAAATAATCGGATAGATAGTAGCCCTGGATCCCATTGTCCCGGCCCGAATCCTTGCCCCGTTCGACGATGGAAAGGTCAATCCCGCAAAGCCTGCGGTAGAGGCGGTCCAAGGCTTCGTCCTGATACAGGAGGCCTTTGAACAGGGCTGCTGCGCCCAGGGCATAGGGCAAGGGGACCGCATCCATGGGGCGGATCTCCGCAAACTGCTTGACCCGGATGTCGGGAAAGACGATGCCCATAGCCTGGTCAATCAGCCCCCCCACCTCATCCGGCTGGGCCTGGTCCAGGGCCTCGTCCAGCGTCAAACCACCGAGCTCGACCTCGTGTCCCTCCTCCATCCGAAAAAGCAGGGCCTGGTCCAGCAGCCACTCGGCATAGCGGGCGAAGGAAAAATCCGGGTCAAAAACGCCCGGAATCAGCCCCGTGCGGGCCGGATCGGTCTTTCGCCAAATCTCCTGGCGGACATTGTACTTCGGAAGGGCCTGGCCGGATAGGGTCCAGGCGGAATCGAACAGGGTGTAGAGCATGGGGACCATAGCCGTCAGCACCCGGTATTTTTTCACGAAATCCTGCTCGCTAAAATAATCGATGGACACCTGAAGGGCGCAGGTCAGCCGCATCATCTTGCGAGAGTGGGCCCCGTGGGCGCCCAGCCAGTCGTTCATGATCCGGTAGCGCTCCTTGGGAATGATGGGCACCTGGTCCACTCCATTGACCGGGTCCACGCCCAGGGAAAGCAGGCCATAGTCGTGGCGCTGAAGAACGGGCAATACCAGTGCCATGGCCCGCTTGTAAGCAGCCTCCAGGGCCTGGACACTGCGCTGATAGTGGAGGGAGAGCTCAAACTGCGCCCCCGGCTCAATGGACAAGGCCATCTCTTCATTTTTAGCCCCCGCAATATGACCATTGATCCAGATGGGCGTCAACCCCTCCTGGGCTGCGATCTCTTTTAGCAGCTCCGCCACCCCATCGGGCTCATCATAAAAAATCCGCCGACCATCGGACCGGTTCACCACAAAATGCTCCAGCTCCAATCCTAAGGCAGCCTCTTCCGGTTTTTTATGCGACTGAAGCTTTTCCACCACCGCCGCTTTTTTTTCTGCTCTGCTCCACTTCATGATTGCCTCTTTCATCCTTCGTTTGGTTCATCTCGATTCTTTCTTATACCCACTTTGGATGAAATCCTAAAGTGGGTATCTATACCTAAGACTCAAACGGGTTTGGAAAGGAGCTGCCATGAGTCATGTGACTACCATCCAATATCTGTATAATTCCGGTTTTTCGCTCGATCTGCCGGATTGCTTCCTGGTGATCGACTATATCCAGGGCCCCCTCCACCTGCCGGAGGATAAGCCCATCTTCTTCGTCGTCACCCATGCCCACGCCGACCACTACAGTCCCAAGATCTTCACCCTGCCCGGGGCCGACCGGGCCTTCTATGTGCTTTCAACCGACGTCGAAGAAAATGAACAGGTAGGCAAATTTATCCATCTGGCCGACACCAAAGAGGAAACGGCCCGCAAAAAAATCATCTATGATCCCAAGCGGACCCTGCGCCTGGCGCCGGGCGATCATGCTTTCTTTCAAAATATCGAATGGAATGCCTTTGCCTCCACGGATCAGGGGATTTCCCTGCTCTTTGAGGTCAATGAGGTCTCCTATTTTCACGCGGGGGATTTGAACGCCTGGAAATGGCCCAATTGGCCGCTCGAGGCCCAGCAAAAGGAGGTGGATGATTTCCTGGCCATTCTGGAGGAGGTCGCCCGCTATCCGGTCGACGTGCTCTTCGCCCCCCTGGATCCCCGCCTGGGCCAAAACGCCGACATCGGCCCTCTGGCCTTCCTCGACCGACTCCGGCCCCAGATGTTTGTGCCCATGCACTTTCGGGACGATCCCGCCATCACCTACCGCTTCAAGCTGGACTATCAGGAAAAAACCAAAACCTTCCTCACCGCCCTGCAGGGAAGCGGACAGAAGGTGCTGGTCCGAAGCTAGGCCATCCCATCAAAAAAAGGAGCGCCCTCCCGCCATCCACGGGTCGGCGCTCCTTTATCTTTTTTCCTGCCCAGGTCGTTCTGCCCCTGAGCTTCCCTGAAATTTACTTTCCTTCCACCAGACGCTTGGTATCCCGGGCAATCATCAGCTCCTCATCGGTGGGAATAACCATGAGGGTGATCTTGGAGGCGGGGGTAGAAATGACCTTTTCTTTGGGTTTGCGCTGGTTATTTTTCTCTTCGTCCAGCTCCACGCCTAAAATCTCCAGGCCCTTGCAGATGGCCGCCCGATCCTTGGCGCCGTTTTCGCCGATGCCGCCGGTAAAGGTGATGGCATCGATCTTGCCGTCGAACATGGTCGCATAGGCGCCGATGGTTTCCCGAACCCGGTTGTGGAACATGGCAAGGGCCAGGGCACAGCGCTCATCCCCCGCTTCGGCGCCCTGGTCAAGGTCACGGAAGTCGGACGATTTTCCTGAAATGCCCAGCACGCCGGATTTTTTGTTCAGAATGGTATCGACCTCTTCGGCGGAGAGACCCAGCTGCTTGATCATGTAGATCACAATGGAGGGGTCCATATCACCGCAGCGGGTGCCCATGGGCAAGCCAGCCAAGGGCGTCAGGCCCATGGAGGTCATGTAGGATTTGCCATTTTTGACCGCCGTGATAGAGGACCCATTGCCCAGGTGGCAGGAGATGATATTGGTCTGCTCGACCGGCTTGTTCAAAAGCTCCGCAGCCCTCCGGGGAATGAAGTCATGGCTCCCCCCCCCGGAGGC
>CABTYV010000043.1 GCA_902489145.1 uncultured Tissierellia bacterium
CCTCCGCTTTAACTCAGACAGCAACGCTCCTGCGCTATACGCGTGCTTCTCTATTGGATACGGTCTCTGAAGGCTATATCCAGACCGCAATGGCCAAGGGCATGACCCGCTGGGACAAGCCGCCGCTGAGCTCAAAGGGATAGCGCTCCATCAGCTCCAGGGGATCGGTGATATTCATAAGCGAAAGCACCTTCTGGATCTGTTCCCCATAAGTGCTAGGATTTGGCCGATCATGAAGGATCAGCGCCTCACGGAGCTGGTCTCCCACCTTCATCACGGGATTGAGGGCACTCATGGGCTCCTGGAAAATCATCGAAATTTTATCGCCCCGAATCTTACTCATGGCTTTCTCTGATAGGGCAAGCAGTTCCTGCCCCCGATAGCGGATGCTACCGTTGACCTCTGCCCCTGAGAGAAGGCCCATGATGCTTTTTACAGTGGCACTTTTCCCACTGCCCGACTCGCCAACTAGGGCTAAAATCTCTCCTGGTCTTAGATCAAAGGAGAGATCGTGTACGGCCCGTACCTCCTGAAACAGGCTTCGGAAGGTGATGGTCAAATGGCTTACTTCCAAAATTTTTTCTTCCATATGCCCTCCTACTGTACCTGTTTGCTTACATCCAGTGCATCACGTAAGCCATCTCCCACAAAGTTTACCGACAAAACAATCAAGATGACCGCTGATCCAGCCGGAATCCACATCCACCATTTGGTGCTGAGTACGGACATATTTTGCGCTGCAACTAGCATATTGCCCCAGCTCGGGGTCGGGGGATTGACCCCCAGTCCCAAAAAACTGAGGGTAGCTTCCATCAGGATTCCCTGGGCAATAGAAAGCGTAGAGGAGACCAAAATTGGCGATAGAATATTCGGCAATATATGGGCGCCAATGATTTCAAACGGGCCCAGTCCCATCGCCTGAGCGGCCAGAACGTAATCCTCCTGCTTGGCCACCAGAACTTCTCCGCGCACAATGCGAGCAATCACCGGCCACATCAACATTCCGATGATCAAAACCAGGTTGGTGACGCTACCCCCGATTACGGAAGCCAGGGCAATGGCTATTACAAAGAATGGGAAGCACATGATCACGTCGACGATTCTCATGATGATCTTATCCACCCAACCACCAAAATAGCCTGCGATAACCCCGATACTGACCCCGATCAGCACCTGGAGCACCATCGACGCCACCCCAACCGCAATGGAAATGCGTCCACCGTACAGCAAACGTGTAAAGATGTCCCTGCCTAGGTCGTCCGTCCCCAGAATATGGGCCCGATCTGGCCGGGCTCGTATCTGAAGGAGGTCGGTTGCATCCGGATCATATTGGCTAATCAAGGGGGCAAATAGTGAAAGCAAGACAAACAAAATTATGACCAAGCAGCCGATTAGCGCCAATTTATTTTGTTTAAATTTTTTCCAGAAGATTTCCCAGTTGCTATAGTGGGCCTGGAAGGTATTGAATTTCTTCATCTTATGCCTCTGCCTCCAAACGAATGCGCGGGTCGACCAGCATATATAAAATATCCGCTAGTAGGTTGCACAGGATGACAATGACCGCAATTAAAAGCGTGATGCCCATAATCAAGGGATAATCCTGCATCAAAATCGCCTGATAATTGAGCTGACCCAAACCGGGCCAAATAAAGACCGTCTCTACAATCAAGGCTCCGCTTAAAAGATCCGGAATTTTATTACAGAGGACCGAGATAATGGATACACGGGCATTCATCATGCCGTGACGCTTGATCGCCTCTTTGCGGGTCATGCCCTTGGCCATTGCGGTCTGGATATAGCCTTCAGAGACCGTATCCAATAGAGAAGCACGCGTATAGCGCAGGAGCGTTGCTGTCTGAGTTAAAGCGGAGGCCGTCATCGGTAAAATCAGGTGGCGACCTATATCCAAAATACGAGCCAGGCCCGTATAATGCGTGCCCAGCGTCTCAATGCCGGAAAAGGGCAGAAGCTTGAGATCATAGCCAAAAATCTTGATCAAAAGTAAGCCGAAAAAAAAGACCGGAATCGAGATACAGATAAAAGACAGAAGGGTGATGAAGTAATCCCCTTTTTTATTGGGGTGAAGCGCAGAATAACTTCCTACAAAAAGGGCGAGAAACATACTGACGATAAAAGAAGAGCTGGCCAGGACCAGGGTATTGCTGAAGCGGTCGGCGATCAGCCCGGCAACGGGCGCATTATACTGGATCGAATAGCCCAAATCAAAGGACAGGGTGCGGCCCAACCATTTTAGGTACTGGAGGGGTATGGGATCATAGTAGCCAATTTCTCTTAATTTCGCCTCCATAAAGGCCGGATCCGTATCGGCCTGCACCATGTGCAAAAAGGGATTGCCCGGCTGCATCCGAATGATACAAAAGATAATCAGGGTCACCCCGAGCAACATGATCAGGGCCAAACCCAAGCGTTTTAAAATATACTTAATCATCTACCGCTCCTTAAAGAAATAGGGCTATGAAAATAGCCCTATTCCCTGGAATGTTTATTTTTCGATGGTCCATTTCTCTGCATTATAGAAGATGTTGAAGGTCCCCGGATCAAAGTTTTTCAGTTTGGGGTTGCAGAGTATTTCGCGGTCTTGCACATACAGGAAGATCATGGGCGCATCCGCATTGATCTGTTTCGCCACTTCCAGATAGGCTGCTTTTCGCTGTGCCTGGTCCATGGTCGATACGCCTTTTTCAATCGCCTTATCCACTACATCGCTCTTATATGCACCAAAGTTGAAGCTGGGTACGCCCTTCTCATCAAAGGCAGATCTGGAATGCCACCAGAAGAAGGGGTTGGGGTCCTTGCCAAAGAAGCAGTTGAGCGCGTAGATCTCAAAGTTATGATTGTAGATACAATCTTCTGCTACCACTGCATCCTCTTCAATGGATACCTTGACATCGATGCCCACCTTTTTCAGACACTCCTTGGCAAAGAGAACGGCATGCTCTCTTGTTTTGGAGTCATTGGAGCAACGAAGGGTGAACTGAAGCTTCTTTCCATCTTTATTCTCACGGATGCCGTCTCCATCTGTATCCTTCCAACCGCTCGCCTCCAAAAGCTCCTCAGCCTTTGCCGGATTGTATGCATAGGGGTTTAAGGCATTGGCATCTGGGGCGGACCATGTGTTGGGAATAAAGGGCGCATCAATCAAGGAACCGCGACCCTCTACGATGTTATCCAGGATGCTTTTCCGGTCGATTGCATAAAGGAAGGCCTGTCTGAGGTTTTTATCTTGGAAAATCGGCATTCTGAGGTTGAAGGCGATGTACTGATACATATAATCTGCAATCGAGTACTTCTGGAAGCCAGCTTTTTCGAGGCTCGCCACCTCATCCGACTTTAACTCTTTTACATCCACAATATCAATGTTGCCGCTGGAAAGCTCCGCTGAGATGGCATCCTGATTGACCACTTTGAGCACAAACGTATCAATCTTGGCACGTCCTTCGAAGAAATCATCATAAGCCTCCAGAGTGACTGACTCTCCATCCTTGTAGGAAACCACCTGATACGGGCCACAACCCACCGGATTATTTAAGAGCTTGGTCTGATTTTTCCACTGTTCCTGAGGGGTTTTTTCCCAGATATGCTTGGGAATGATCCCCATCACGCCAATGTCCGCCAGGAAGGGCGCATAGGTCTCATCCAACTCGATGGTTAACTCCTGACCATTCACCTTGATACCGCTGATGGTTTTGGCTTTTCCTTCGATATAATCTTTGGCGCCGACGATTCGCTCAATCTTGCTGGCATCATCGTCTGTCTTGCCCACGGCCTGAATACTAAATACAATATCGTCCATGGTAAGCGGCTCTCCATCCTGCCATTTGATATTGTCGTTGATCTGAAAACGAATGGTTTTTTGATCCTCCGAAATCTGGAAGTCCTTCGCAATATATCCTTCAAAGGAGCCGTCCGGTTTCATTTTCAGCAGGGAAGCATAGACTATACTGTCGATCAGCTTATCGCTGCCCAGATAGTCCAGCAGCGGATTAAAGGTGCCTCCGGGAGCGGTAGGCGTTCCATAAATAACAGAAGTCTTTCCTGTCTTTTCCTTCTGTTCGCCCGAGGATTGAGTCGTAGACTGGCTCTTCTGGCCTGCGGACGGCGTTTTGCTCCCCACCCCGCAGCTGGATAAAAGGCCCAGCGCCAGGAAAAGAGCGAGGAAGCGAATCCCCATCTTTTTCATTTTATTCATTATTTCCTCCTTAAAATATTAACGGAAGCGGCCCACCTTCGATGCGCCCTTCCAAAATTCCCGCTAGAAAAGTTCTTTTTTATACTCGTCCTCATCAAAGGGCAGAGACTGATAGTAATTGCCGTACATCCGACCCATCTCAACTTCAATACCAAGGGCTTCTCCGCTCTCCTGCTCGCGCGCCAGGAGGGCTTCCTTTCGCTTGTTTTCCATCGATGGATTGACCGTCTGAACTACGCCTTCTGTGACCGGGCCAAACATGCGAATCGGCATGCCCACACCAAGCTCTCCATCATCCGCTTTGGTATGAAGGCGCGCGCCAAGACAAAGCGCTGAAATATTTAAATCATTTTTAACGTAGGGTCTGGCGGCCAGGTCTGAACAAATCCCTTGATTGCCGATCATCCCGATATTTTTGGCCGTACCATAGTGATAGGTGTAGCCCTGCATGACCCGCATGCCCTGCCAGGCATTACAAAGGAAAAGGACAACATCGGCCTCTTCCAAATCCTGCAAGGGCCCCACTACGATCCCATAAATCTTCTGGTCGATAAAACATAGCTCATTTTGGACCGCTCTGGCGGTTGCCATATCTTCATAGAGCCGAAAAACATCGAACTGCTTGCCCGAACGAACATAGTTGGAAACGGGCTTCATCCCCAGCATTTCCGGCCCACCCTGGCAGGTGAAGCAATCTGCCTTGGCTTTTCGGGTCGTGCCTCCCATCGCAAGGGCCGTCAGCCCACAAAATGTATTGCGCTTCTCCAGCTCCGGAATGGAAAGGGCATCATACTCGTCCTGAATAAAGATAAAACGGACGCCAACAATCTCTCGCTTGAGCCCTAAAGCCAGCTTGAGCTGGCTCACTTCTTTTGCTTTCATTTTCACCTCAAATCCGACAATTTATTAGAATTGTTAAACATATGATGGGATCAGTATACGCGATGTTTTTCACAAAGTCTATCTACTAAAAAATTCATGTTTTTATGAAATTTTTGCAAAAAATGAGGCAGGATCAAACGATCCCGCCTTTAAAGAAAAAAAACAAACACGGCCCATAAGAAAGTTTAATCGTTACATTCTTTTGATAAATCTACCTAATGATATTCCGATGACCCTCATTCCTCTGTTACAAAGGGAATCCAACGACCATAGCCCTCCTCCTCCATCTTTGAAAGGGGAATGAAGCGCAGGGCCGAACCATCAATGCAATAGCGAAGTCCGCCTAAAGCACGGGGGCCGTCTTCAAACACGTGCCCAAGATGGGAGTTAGCTTGCCGGGAACGGACCTCTGTGCGTGCCCGAAAGAGGCGATGGTCCTCCTGATAGGAAAGCGCTGAACCATCGACTGGCTTGGAGAAGGAGGGCCATCCGCAGCCCCCATCAAATTTATTTCGTGAGGAAAAAAGGGGTTCCCCGGAAACAATATCCACATAAAGGCCGGGCTCGGTGAGCTGATCGTAAGGGTGGGAAAAAGGCGCATCCGTGCCCGCCTCCTGGGTAATATGGTAGGCCTCTTTGGAAAGCGTCCTTTTCAGGGTTTCGTCCGAAGGCTTTTCAAAATCAAGGCTCGTCGGGTCTAACGGCTGGTCAGCCAGGGCCAGGTTCACATGACAATAGCCGTTTGGATTTTTTTTCAGATAATCCTGATGAGCTTCCTCCCCCTCCACCCAATGAACCAGGGGTGCCAGCTCTACAGCAAGCTTTTTTGGTGCAAGCTGTTTTTTCATGAAGCGGAAATAGGCCTGAACACGTGCCAGACCAGCCTTCGGAAAATCTTCGTCATAAAAAACACCCGTCCGGTACTGTCGACCCTGGTCATTGCCCTGACGATTTACCGCACAAGGGTCTATCATGCGAAAATAATGGGCCAGCACCTCTTCTACTGAAAGCCGATTCTGATCGAAGCATAGGCGCAGAGTCTCCGCATGGTCGGTCTCTCTGGTTAAGTGATAGGAAGTGTTTTCCGTTTTGCCGTTGGCATAACCGACCTGGGTATCGACCACCCCGGCAATCCTGGAGAAATAGCCCTCCACCCCCCAAAAACAGCCCCCCGCTAAATAGAGGGTCCAAAGATCCTGTAAGCCCTGGTCTGTCATTCGTCCATCCCCCTTCCTAATCGATAGAAATCGGTAAAAGCTTCAAGGTATACCTTCAAGGTATACTAAGAGAAACGCCGCATCGCGCGTTCCGCAGCCCGTTCGTCCTCTTTTCTCTTCAAGCTTTCTCTTTTATCATATAATTTTTTCCCTTTGGCCAAGGCCAGATCAAGCTTGATGCGACCTTTGCTCAAATGAATATTGAGCGGAATAATGGTATAGCCGAGCTGTTGAACGCCTGTATAGAGCTTTGAAATTTCCTTTTTGTGCAGAAGAAGCTTGCGGGGCCGAAGGGGATCGTGGTTGGCCCGATTCCCCTGTTCATACGGCGAAATATGCATTCCTTCCAGCCAAGCCTCCCCGGAACGTATGGTGATATAGGCCTCGGTCATCGAGACCTGTCCCGCCCGGATCGATTTCACTTCGGTTCCCTGCAAGGCTAAACCCGCTTCATAGCGTTCCTCAATAAAGTACTCATGGCTAGCTTTTTTGTTCTTGGCCAACACTTTTATGCCATCCTTTTGGCCTGCCATTCCTACGCTCTTCCTTTCTTGCGCCGATAAGACCCATGCTTCCTGCCCGGCCTGGCAGCGGAGGAGCCTGCCACAGGCTTCGCATTGCGTCTGGAAGCGGCAGCCTTGGACGAAAAACTCCTGGAGAGCTTGCCTCCATGGCTGGCCCCTGCGCCTGTGCCCTTTCGGCTGGAGAAGGTCCGATGAGTGCGATTGTGATGCTGCTTTTTTCCTGGCGCTTCGGACCTGCCCGCTCCTTTTGAGGAGGGTGGTGTTTGATCCTCTTGCAAGCCTTCCTCCAGGCCGGTGGAAGCCGCATCATGCTTTCCTAAAATCTTAAAGTCAATTTCACGTTCTTCCGGCCTGGCAGCGACTACCTGAATTTCCAGCGCATCGCCGTAATGAATCTTACGACCACTGCGCTCTCCCCTCACCACAAAATGTTCTTCGTCATAAGTGTAGTAGTCATCGGACATATCCCGGAAATGGGCCAACCCTTCCACCGTATTCGTCAGGGCAATGAAAACCCCGAAGTTGGTCAGGCCACTGACATGACCGGGAAAGGAGTCGCCCACGAATTGCTGCATGTACTCTGCCGTTTTCATCTTGACGACATCATGCTCAGCATCCTCCGCTGTCTGCTCTGTCTCGCTGATATGACGGCATTGATCGAAAAGCATCGCTTCTATTTTTTCACCCGTTTGCGGCTGACCCTTGAGCCAGGACTTCAATAGACGATGGGCCAAAATGTCCGAATACCGCCGAATAGGCGCTGTAAAATGGCTATAATGATCGGCCGCCAATCCAAAATGCTGGTCCGCATTGGGACTGTAAATGGCCTTTTTCATGGAGGTCAGGACCATCAGCTGGAGAAAGTCCTCCTCTGGAGTCCCCTTCGCCTGCTCCAGGACATCCTGAATCTCCCGAGGAGTCGGTACGCTTTCAAAAATCGGATACTGAAAAGCATAAAGGGCTTGATTGAGTCGGTCCATAGCCGATAGCTCCGGCTGCGTATGAATCCGGTAGATAAAGGGCAGGCCCAGGTCATAAAAATGCCGCCCGACGATGACATTGTTCAGAATCATGAACTCTTCAATGATCCGATTGGCCACCCGGCGTTCCTCCGGTCCCACCTCGACCGGAACGCCCGCTTCATCCAGTACAATTCTCGTTTCCGGAAATTCAAAATCCAGTGCGCCCCGTTCCATCCGCTGACCATGAAGCAAATCATACAGGGCCCGCATTTGATCCAAATGCAGATAAAGCGCAGAATCCTCAGAAAAGGTCTGACCATATTCCAAATAATCGGAAACATCCTCATAGACCAGGCGATGGTCGGAGTTGATGACGGCCGGATAGAATTGATAATCCACCACCCGACCCGCCTCATCCAGGGTGATTTGGGTCGTCATGCTCAGGCGGTCCTGGCCAGGATTGAGTGAACAGAGGCCATTGGAGAGTGCCTCCGGTAACATGGGAATGACTCGATCGAGCAGATAAACAGAATTGCCCCGCTCAAAAGCGGCCTTGTCCAAAGCACTGCCCGCCTTCACATAGTGGGACACATCGGCAATATGGACGTAAAGGTTGTAGAAGCGACCACGAACCTCCAGGGAAATGGCATCATCAAAATCCTTCGCATCGGGTCCATCAATGGTCACCGTATAGAGCGAGCGCAAATCTTTACGGCCCATGCGCTCCTGAGCGCTCACCTCGGTGGGCAGATGATCAACCTCTTCCTTAACTTCCTTCGAAAATTGATAAGGGAGGCCAAAATTGATCGCCACTGAGCTGATGTCCACACCCTTGCCGTCCATAGGACCGATGACCATCACCACATGCCCTTGTGGGTCCTCTTGATTGGCTGGATATCGATCAATGGCCACCAATACCTTGTCATTCTCCTTGGCGCCCATCGTTTCTTTTTGATCCACCCAGATGGGATGGAAAAAAGCCTTTTGATCTGGAATCACCAGACCGTGATCCCCCCGATTCTGGAACCTTCCGACCAGCTTTTTGGTGGTCCGTTCCAACACCTCCATGACCCGACCGATCGGCCGGCGATCCCTTTTATTGGCATCGTTCTTTTCAATTTGAATGCGCACTCGATCGCCATGCAAGGCCTTTCCCAGGTGATCCGGCGGAATAAACACATCCTCCATATCCGGCGCATCGGAAAGGAAAAAGCCAAAGCCCCTCGGATTAGTTTGCAGCCGACCTTCATTTTTTTTGGGCTGATCGATCTTTTTTTGTTTTTGTTGAGAAAGCGTCTGATCTTCGGAAATGGCTTTCTTCAGCTCCTCCGCATCCGCCATCCCGTTCTGATCCTGGTCGCTCGTCTCCTCCACCTGCAATCGGGGCATATCCGCGCTAATATAAAATTCCTCCTGTATTTGCGCCTCTTCAGCCGGGCCCGCTTCTACACCTTCTTCCGCCTGATCCAAAGCCCCTTCTATCTCCCCTTCTTGCTCTGCTTCTCCTCCTGTGGGACTTTCTTGCGTTTCCTTCTGTCCCTTCTTTTTCTCCTTTTTCCCCGCTTTCGTCTTTTTAGGGTAGGCAATCACCTTGCCCCGCTTCGTCATGCGGATGACTTCCTCTTCCAAAAGCTCATCCAATAGGGCGTAAAAAGAGATGCGTTCCGCCCCCGCCAGGCCAAAGAAATCCGCCAATTGCTCAGCCCTTACCGGCTGATAATTTTCCGATTTTAAATACGAAAGCAAAAATTCTTTAATCCCCATCATATCCTTCCTCGGTTCCATATTTTGCCACTTCGATTCGTTTCCTTTTTATTTTTACCCAAGCTTGTCACAGAATGGGCTTCTATTTAAAAAAGGTCACCGGGAATCCGGTGACCTTTCTTTTCTTCTAACGAAAAGATTATTTAAAAATAACCAGTCCGAGCAAGCTGACCAGGAAAATCAAGGAAGTTATGATCGTCAGCTTATTTAATAAGGCATCCTTCCCGCGATACGCAGAGGTACCATACACATTGGCTTCCTGTCCATAGGCCGAACCGGCCCCTGTTTTCGGCTCCATCAGCAGGGTCGCCACAATGATAATGAGACTGGTAATCACCAACAGGATAATAAAAAACGTAGTCAACTTCTTTCACCCCTTACCTTCAAAGTTTCCAACAACTTGAAATAGTATAGCAGAGGATTAGAACGAAAGCAATCCCTCCGTCATTGGAATTGGAAGGGACAACGAAGGCTTGCTGAAAAGGGGCGCCGTGGTTTCCCTGCCAATCCTGCTTTAGCGCACTTCAATCCGGTCCTTGAGCCGGTCGAAGGTCTTCGGGCCAATGCCTGAAACCGCCATCAAGTCCTCCGGCTTTTGAAAAGGTGTTTTTTTCCCGATAGGCGATTATTTCACGCGCCCGTGTCTCTCCAACCGATGGGAGGGTCTGCAGCTCTTCCAAACTGGCATGGTTGAGGTCAATTCGCCCTGCCTGTTTCTGCTTTCCCGGTCCAGCAACAGAAGCCTGCGTTCTAGGTGGCTCCGACTCTCCTTTTCTTGGGACATAGATCTTGCTTTCATCCACTAGCTTTTGCGCCAGGTTGATCTCCCGAAGATCTGCCTCGTGGAGCGGATCTCCCGCTTTTTTCAAGGCATCCGCCACCCGCTCCCCTGCCCGGCACGCATAAAGTCCTGGGCGGGCTACTGCCCCGTC
>CABTYV010000044.1 GCA_902489145.1 uncultured Tissierellia bacterium
ATTTTATGCGTCTCTTTCCTCCACAATCGCCGGCCCTGCCGAAGCGCCGATCCGGTTGGCTCCTGCTTCCAGCATGGCCAGGGCCTCCGCCCGACTATGGATGCCCCCGGACGCCTTGACCCCCACCTGTGATCCGACGGTTTCCCGCATGAGGCGGACATCCTCAACCCGAGCGCCCCCGGTCGAAAAGCCGGTGGAGGTTTTGACAAAATCAGCACCGGCCCGAACGGCACATTGACAGAGCTGGACAATCTCCGACCGCTGAAGGAGACAGCACTCTAAAATCACCTTCAGCGTCCGCGCCCCCATCATCTGCTTGATGGCGCGGATCTCTTCCTCCACCAGGTCCCAGCGGCCACTTTTCACCAGCCCCACGGAGGCGACCATGTCGATCTCATCGGCCCCATCTCGGAGGGCCAGGGCGCATTCCAAAAGCTTGGCCTCCCCTGACATGGCGCCCAGGGGAAAGCCGATCACGGTGCAAGTGCTGACATCGGATCCTGCGAGACGCTCATGCACATGCTTGACCCAGCAGGAATTCACACAGCAGGATTTGAAATGGTAGGCCAGGGCCTGGTCACAGAGCTGGTCAATGGCCTTTTCATCGGCGTCCGCCCGCAAAAGGGTGTGGTCGATCATTCGATGAAGGGCAATCATAAGGACTCGTAACCCGGTTTCCCGAGCAGGTGGAACATATTGGTCTTGTAGAACTCAACGCCTGGCTGGTTGAAGGGATTGACCCCCAGGAGATAGCCTGAGATGCCCACAGCCAGCTCAAAGAAGTAGATCAGCCGGCCCAGCTCATAGGGTGTCCACTCCTCCAATTCGATGAGGAGGTTGGGTACCTGTCCCTCCACATGGGCCTGCATGGTCCCCAACATGGCGTTGTAGTTGATTTCATGGAGGCCCTTGCCGGCCAAATAGTTGAGCTTATCCAGATCGTCGCTGTCGCTTGGCATGGTCAGGTCATGCGGCGCTTTTTTGACCCAAAGCACGGTCTCAAAGTGCAGGGAGGGTCCCTCCTGAATCCATTGGCCCAGGGAATGCAGGTCGGTGGTATTCATGACCGAGGTGGGGAAGAGCCCCTTGCCGTCCTTGCCCTCCGACTCGCCATAGAGCTGCTTCCACCACTCCTGGAAGAAACGGAGGAAGGGCTCGTAAGCCACCAGAATCTCCATCTTTTTGCCGTCCTCGCGCAGCAAATTGCGCATGGCGGCATATTGCATGGCTGGGTTTTCTTCAAACGGGGCATGGAGTAAAACCGCCCGCTCGGCCCGAGCGCCTTCCATCAAGGCATCGATCTCTACCCCCGCTGCGGCAATGGGCAGAAGGCCCACTGCGGTCAGGACCGTAAAACGGCCTCCGATGGCATCCGGCACCACAAAGGTTTCGTATCCGGCCCCATCGGCCAGGGTTTTCAGGGCCCCCCGCGCCCGATCGGTCGTCACAAAAATCCGCTCCTTCAGCCCTTCCTCGCCGACCTGGCTGCGCAGGAGGTCGCGCAAGAGACGGAAGGCCAGACCCGGTTCCGTGGTGGTCCCTGATTTGGAGATGACATTGATGGAGAACTCCTTCCCCTTGAGATAGGTCAAAAGCTGGTGGGTGGCTTCGGCGGAAAGATGATTGCCCGCAAAGAGGATCTCAAAATCTGCTGGCCCGTACAGGGGCCGGAAGGCTTCCACCACGGCACGGGCGCCCAGATAGGAGCCCCCGATACCGATCACTACCAAGGCCTGGCCCTGGCTTCGAATCTTTTTCGCTGCCTGCTTGATCCGATCATACTCTGCTCGGTCGTAGGCTTCCGGCAGATCCACCCAGCCGGTAAAATCACTGCCTGCCCCGGTCCCCTGAAGGAGGGTCTCAAAGGCCTTTTCGGTCCGCTCCTTCCATTGACCGAGCATTTGGACCCTTCCGCTTTGTTCTAGCTGCAGTTTCATGGCATTGTCCTTTCTATCTCCCTGATGCGCTCTCCTTGTCCTTGCGTCTACCAGTGAAGGCAGTCGACCTGAAGCAAGGCGATATCATCCCTGACCTTTCCCTGACTGAAACGGCCGATTTCCTCTGCAATCCCGTCTAAGAGATCCTCGTTCTGGTCCCGAAGCAGACCTTCTAAATGCGCCTGACCAAAGGCTTCTCCCTGACGGTTGCGGGCTTCCGTCGCGCCGTCCGTATAAAATAGAAAGCGATCCTGTGGATAAAAATCTATTTGGTGCTGTTCGTAGACATGGTGGCTGAAAAGAGGCGAAATGATCATGCCCCGCGCCTCCAGCGCCTGGACCGATCCCTGCCGCTTCAAAAGCGGCGGACAATTGTGGCCGGCATTGGCATAGGTGACCTGTCGATTCTGCATATCAAATACCGCATAGAAAAGGGTGAAGTACTGACTATCCGAACCGGAAATCTCTTTAAATCGCCGCATGAGCGAAGCAAGCACATTGGTCGGTTGAGCAATCTTCTCTTCCTTGAGAATAGCCCGCATGCTCTGACGGACAAACATGGTCAGAATGGAGGCCGAAACACCGTGGCCCACCACATCGGAAATATAAAGGGCCAGTCGCCCCCGTCCCAGGGGTACCAGGTCGAAAAAATCGCCTGAGAGCTCGTGGGAGGGCAGGTAGCGATAGGAAAAGCGGAGGGGGCCAAAGGCCGTCAAAACCGGCAGCATTTCCTCCTGGATGGAGCGGGCAAACCTCATTTCCTCTTGCATCCGCTGATTATCCCCATACAGGGCCTGGGTCAGGTGGTCCCGGCGGGTAATATCGCGAAAAACCTGAATGGCCGCTACCGTCTCACTTCCTTCCTTGACCGGCGAGCTGGTAACCGAGAAAACGGTCCGGTCCAGACAGAAATCGGTCTGATCGGTCACGCCCTCGTCAAAAACTGGTCGGCTCAGTTCAATCGGAAAGGGGGCAGATGTCTCCTTGGAAAACCTGCGACTGAGCCGACGCAAGGCCTCATTTTCATACACAACCCGCCCATCGGGATAGACCACGCGGACAGGATCCTCCATGGCCTCTAGCCACTTGCGATAGGCGAGCGCCCCGATCTCCTGCGTTTTTTCTTCTACACCGACCACCAGCTCACCTCCTTCCTCTTCCGATCAATTATATCATGGATTCACGCCTCGCCCTATCTTTGCAAGCACCTCAGCGAAAACGGGCGGGGTTCGGCCCGTGAAACTGGTAGTAGGTCGTTTCCAGGCCGCCGTTGTAGAGCTTTCGCCTGCGCGTGGCCGGGCGGCCCATATAGTCCTCCAGCTGGGTCGAGGGCGTGATGACAAAGAAAGACCAGGTGCGCAGGGCGCGGAAATGATCCGCAAACTCGGCCAAGAGGTGGTCGGATCCGGCCGCTTCCAGCCGGTGGCCGTAGGGCGGGTTGGTAATCACCACCCCAAAATTTTCCATGAGCCGGGCCTCCTGCATGGCCTTGGGCACCAGGGTCAAGTCCTCTTCCACGCCTGCCCCGCGGGCATTAGCCAGGGCCGAAAGAATCACCGATTGGTCCAGGTCAAAACCCATTAAATCAAGCGACCCGTCCAGATGGATCCGCTCCATCCGCTGGCGTCGCAGTCTTCGAAAGGGCGCCTGCCCGATCCAGGGCCAGGTCATGGCGAGAAAATCGCGATCCAGCCCCGGGTCAATGCCCCGCGCCATTCGGGCGGCTTCGATCAAAATGGTCCCTGATCCGCAGAAGGGGTCCAGCAGGGGCCGATCGGGTGTCCAGAAGGATAAGCGAACCAGACCGGCCGCCAGGGTTTCCTTCAGGGGCGCCGCCCCCTTTTTTTTCCGGTAGCCCCGTTTAAAGAGCCCCTCGCCGCTGGTATCCAGCAGCACCTGACAGACATCGTCACGCAAAAGAAAGCTGACCGGATAGGTGGGGCCGGCTTCGGGACAATGATCCAGATGAAAGTGGTCCTCTAAAGCCGTGGCGATGGCCTTTTTGCCCAAACGCTGGAGGTCGCTGGCCGACATCAGCTGGGACTTGACCGCGCGGGCCTGGACCGGAAAGGCCCCATCGGCGCCCAGATAGGCCGGCCAATCCAAGGCCCGAACGCCCTCAAAAAACGCCTCATAGCTTTTGGCCTCAAAACGGCCCAATTCAATCGCAATTCGATCCGCCACAGCAAGCGCCAGATTGGCCAGGGCCACCTCCTCCACCCCACCTGAAAATAGGATATGCCCCGCTTCAATCACCGGATTTGGAAAGCCCAGGTCCTCACATTCCTTTTTGACGACCGCCTCCAGGCCCGATGCCGCTGTTGCGTGTAGTAGCCATTCTGCCATAGCGCCCCCTTTCTCTGCTTCTCATTTTACTCAATCCAGGCAAAAAATTCATCTCAGCCGAACTGGCAAAAGGATCGAAAGCTGCCCTTTCCGGTCATCTCCTCCCCCGGACATAAAAAAGCGACCTGGAAAAATCCTTCCCAGGTCGCGATCAGTGATAGAGGCCGCTTGCCTGACTTGGCGCGCCCTCTTAATTGATTTTTACCGTATAACCCGCCTCATAGAGGTCGTCCAGGAGGCGATGGGCATGCTCCCCATTGATGGTTTCCAGCACAAAGGTGACCAGCGCCGTCTGAACCTCCGTTTCTGCCGTTCCTCGATGATGGTGAATTTCCATCACATTGACGTGGTTCTTGGCAATCAATTCCATGACCCGCAGCAGATTGCCGGAGGAGTCCGGCATCTTAATGTCCAAATTGAGCTGACGGCCGACAAAATGGAGGCCCCGGTTAATGGTCCGCTGGAGCTGGCTGATATCCACATTTCCGCCCGATACCACACAAACGGTCTTGCGCGTCGGATCCACCCGCTTAAACATATAGGCCGCCACGCTGGTCGCCCCCGCGCCCTCGGCAATGGTCTTCTGATCCTCCATCAGCCGGACCAGACCGGCTGCGATTTCATCCTCCGAAACGCTCACCATTTCATCCACGTACTTTTCCACCACCTGGAAGGTTTCCGCTCCCGGGGTCAAGACATGAATGCCGTCCGCGATCGTCCCCTTATTGGGGGAGGAAAGCCGCTTATGGGCGTGGAAGGACTCCACCATGGCCGGCACATTTTCCGATTGCACCCCGATTATTTTGACGGAGGGCTTGAGCGTCTTGATGGCGACGGCGATCCCTGAAATGAGCCCGCCGCCCCCCACGGGCACCACCACCTGCTCCACGTCCGGCAGCTGCTCTAAAATTTCCAGGCCAATCGTGCCCTGGCCTGCCATTACATAGGGGTCTTCAAAGGGATGCGCGAAGGTGTAGCCCTTTTCCTTGGCCAAACGCTCCGCTTCGGCCTGGGCGTCGTCATAAACGCCCGGTACCAGGACCACCTCCGCCCCATAATTCCGGGTGGCTTCCACCTTCATCAGGGGGGCATCGGCGGGCATGCAGATCACGGATTTGATGCCCTGCCTGGTCGCCGAGTAGGCAATGCCCTGGGCATGGTTGCCCGCAGAACAGGCGATCACCCCCCGGGCCGCTTCCTCCGGACTCAGGTGAGCAATTTTATTGTAGGCCCCCCGAATCTTGAAGGCCCCCGTCAGCTGGAGGTTTTCCGCTTTAATATAAATCTGCTCTCCAATCAAAGGCGCCCGCTCCAGGGGGGTCTTACGCGCTACCCCCCGGAGCAGATCTCTCGCCTCCTGGATCATTTGAATGTTAATCATAGCCGGGTCCTAGACCTCTGCGGTTGCTTCATATTGATGAAGCTTGTCCAGATAGGACTGATAGCGGTCCTTGGCGGCCTGCTCAGCAGCAGCATAGAGCTCGTCGGCCGTTTCGGGGAATTCCCGTTTGAGGGAGGCATAGCGCACCTCGCCCTGGAGGAATTCCTGGAAATCGCCCGTGGGCGCCTTGGAGTCCATGATAAAGGGATTTTTCCCTTCCTTGGCCAGGCTGGGATTGAAGCGCCACATATGCCAGTAGCCCGCTTCCACAGCCAGCTTCTCCCGCTCCTGGGTCTTGCCCATTCCGCATTTGAGCCCATGGTTAATGCAGGGCGCATAGGCGATGATCAGGGACGGGCCATGGTAGGCCTCCGCTTCCCGGATGGCCTTGAGGGTCTGGGCATTGTTGGCCCCCATGGCGATTTGCGCCACATAGACGTAACCATAGGAGGTCATCATCAGACCCAGGTCCTTCTTGCGCACCTTCTTGCCGGACGCTGCGAACTTGGCCACCGCGGCAAGCGGCGTAGCCTTGGAGGACTGACCGCCGGTGTTGGAGTAAACCTCTGTATCAAAGACCATCACATTGATATCCTCGCCCGAGGCCAACACGTGATCCACACCGCCGAAGCCGATATCGTAGGACCAGCCGTCTCCCCCATAGATCCAAACGGATTTTTCGGCCAGATAGTCTTTGAGGGCCAGGATCCGCTCCAGGAGCGCCTGGCCTTCGGCATGGGCGCTCCCTTCCTTGGCCAGATGAATGATTTGGTCTGAAAGCTCACGGGACCTGCGATAATCCTTGTCCACCTCCATCCAGTCTTTAAAGAGGCGATTGAGGGTTGCATCCTGATCCAGGGCAATAAAGTCCTTCATGTAGTTGGTCAATAGGGCTCGGTTGGACTTTTGCGCCAGGGCCATGCCATAGCCATACTCAGCCGCATCCTCAAAGAGGGAGTTGGCCCAGGCGGGGCCTCTGCCGAAGGAATCGGTGCAGTAGGGCATGGAAGGAACGGAGGAGCCCCAGATGGAGGAGCAGCCTGTGGCATTGGCCACCAGCATATGGTCTCCGTACAGCTGGGTGATCAAACGAGCGTAGGGAGACTCCCCACAGCCGGCGCAGGCGCCGTTAAACTCGAGATAGGGCCGGAAGAACTGGGAATTCTTGGGATTGGTGGCTTCGACCAAATCCTCCTTATAGCCCACCACCTCATCGGCAAAGAGCCAATTATCCTTCTGTTCGACACGTTCGTCTTCGGCCAGCTCCATGGTCAGGGCCTTTTCCTTGGCCGGACAGATATCGGCGCAATTGCCGCAGCCCAGACAGTCATAGGTATCCACCTGGATCCGGTAGGAATAGCCCTGGAAGGCCTTGCCATTGGCGGCAATGGTTTCGAAGCCTTCGGGTGCCTTGGCCTTCTCCTCTTCCGTCAGCAGGAAGGGCCGGATGGTCGCATGGGGACAGACATAGGAGCAGCTGTTGCACTGGATGCAGTTTTCCGGATGCCAATGGGGCACAAACAGGGAAATCCCCCGCTTCTCGTAGCGGGAGGTGCCCGCCATATAGGTGCCGTCATCATAGGGCAGGTAGGTGGAAACGGGCAGGTCATCCTCCTTGAGGTTGATGATGGGCCGGACCATGTTCTTGATAAAGTCTGGCTCATCGCCATAGTCCACGACCCGATCCTTGGCCTGCGCCCAGGCCTCCGGCACATCAACCTTATGCAGCTCCTCCAGAGCCCGATCTACGGCCTTGAAGTTCATGGCGACCACATCCTCCCCCTTGTGCCCATAGGACGAAACGATCGATTTTTTCAGATAATCAATCGATTCCTCGATCGGCAGGACCTTGGAGAGGGCGAAAAAGGCCGTCTGGACGACCATATTGACCCGCTGACCCAGGCCCACCTCCTGAGCCACCTTGGAAGCGTTGATCGTGTAGAAATCAATCTTTTTCTCATAAATTTCCCGCTTAAGCTGGCCGGGCAGGTGGTCCTCCAGCTCCGCATCGGACCAGATGGTATTGAGCAGGAAGGTCCCGCCCTTCTTCAGCTCCTTGACCAGATCGTAGGTGAATACATAGGACTGGGGGGAGCAGGAAACGAAGTCCGCCTCGTCAAGAAGGTAGGCCGAATGAATCGGCGAATCGGAGAAGCGAAGGTGAGATTCGGTCAAGCCGTTGGATTTCTTCGCATCGTAATCGAAATACCCCTGAACGAACTTATCGGTGTTGTCCCCGATGATCTTGATGGCGTTTTTATTGGCCCCGACGGTCCCATCTCCGCCAACGCCCCAGAACTTGCAGCGCATCATGGACTTGTCGCGCACCACAAAGCCGGGATCAAAGTCGAGGGAGGTGTGGGTGACATCATCGTGGATGCCGATGGTAAAGTGATTTTTGGGCTTTTCCTGATCCACATTATCAAATACCGCCTTGAACATGGCTGGCGTCGTATCCTTTTGGCCCAGACCGAAGCGCCCCCCATAAACGCGGATGTCTTTTTCCGCCTCCGCAATCACCTGCTGGACATCGAGATAGAGCGGTTCGGCTACAGAGCCGCGCTCCTTGGTGCGGTCCAGGACCACCAGCTTGCGGGTGCTGTCCGGCAGCTGGCTGAGGAAATGGCGGGCCGAGAAGGGCCGATAGAGGTGGACCTTGATCACCCCCACCTTGCGTCCCTGGGCATTGAGCGCCCGCACCGTCTCTTCCATGGTATCCGTCCCCGAGCCCATGAGTACGGCGACAATTTCTGCCTCCGGATCCCCATAATAGGTGAAGGGAGCGTAGTGGGTGCCGAGCTTGGCATTAACCTTATTCATATATTTTTCAACGATGTCGGGCAGCCGGTCATAGGCCTGGTTTTGAGCCTCCTGACGCTGGAAATAGCCGGCCTTTTCGAAAACGCCGCGCTCCACCGGCCGCTCCGGGTTGAGGGAACGGTTTTTAAAATCATCGACATAGGCCATCTCCAGCATATCGGCCAGGTCTTCATAGTCCCAAACCTCGATCTTCTGGATCTCATGGGAGGTCCGGAAGCCATCGAAGAAATTGAGGAAGGGAATCCGGGCTTCAATGGCCGAAAGGTGAGCGACCGGCGCCAGGTCCATAATCTCCTGGACGGAGCCCTCCGCCAGCATCCCCAAGCCGATCTGCCGGCAGGCCATCACATCCTGGTGGTCGCCGTACATATTGATCGTGGAGGTCGAAATGGACCGGGCCGCCACATGAATGACCCCCGGCAGCCGTTCCCCGACCATCTTGTAAAGGTTGGGGATCATCAATAGAAGTCCCTGGGAAGCGGTATAGGTAGTGGTCAAAGCGCCACCCTGTAAAGCGCCATGAACCGCTCCCGAAGCGCCCGCTTCTGACTGCATTTCAGTGACGGTAACCTGGTTACCAAACGCGTTTTTTCTTCCATTGGCCGCCCATTTATCTACGAGCTCCGGCATGGGAGAAGATGGGGTAATGGGGTAAATGATCGCATTATCGCTGTAGCAATAAGATACGTGCGACGCCGCGGTATTGCCGTCCATCGATTTTCTAGCACGTGCCATGCATGCTCCTCTCCAATTGTTTCTAAGCCTATTTTGTTTCGGTGCAGTGTTCTTGGATCGCCCTGGCTCGATTAGTCAAGGGTCGCGATCACTTCGATTTCAACCTTGGCCCCCTTGGGCAGCTTGGCTACCTGAACGCAGGAGCGAACCGGGAGGGTCCCCTGAAAGAAGGTCGCATAGACCTCATTCATTGCGGTGAAATCCCCGAGATCCTGGAGAAAAACGGTGGAATGAATGGCCTTATCCATCGAGCTGCCACCTTCCTCCAGGATGTGCTTGACGTTGGTCAAGGACTGGCGGGTCTGCTCTTCAATGCTCTCCGGCATCTCCCCGGTCTCGGGGTTGATCGGCACCTGTCCCGAGGTCATCACGAGATTGCCAACGACCAATCCCTGCGAATAGGGGCCTAAGGCGGCGGGCGCTTTCTTGGTTGCAATTACCTTTGTCATCGTTTTTCCTCCTTTGGTTTGCCTGGCCAGCGTCGGACCCTCCCACTGAGGAGCCCTCGTCGGATCCAGGCCGCTGCAAAATTTGAAAATCTTTATCACCAATATAAATTCTTACAATCCATCCCTTAGCATATCGCTTTTACCCGCATTCGTCAAGCGTTTTCCTACCTGTGCGAAAAGAAGAGCCGAGGACGGCATCCTTCTTTTTGTCTCTGCAGGCGGGCTTGCTGCCTCCGACTCTTCGAAGGCCGAGCATCTAGTCCTGAGGCCGCTGACTCTGCTTGCAGGCATGGGTCCAGTCCCAGGGATCCTTCTTGAGGGCCCCATCGGCATACGGCACCCACATGGACAGCAGCAAAAAGCCCAGCAGGAAGAGACAGTACCAGGTGTTGGGAATGATGGCCAGCGGATTGAGGGAAAGGCCCACGACGCTGGCCGTCGTAGAAACGATCAAAAGCATCTGCGCGCCGTAGGGAATGAGCCCCTGAAAAACGCAGGAGGCGGCATCCAGCAGGGAGGCCGACCGGCGGGGATCCACCCGGTAGCGGTAGGAAAGATCCCGGGCAATGGGGCCGGAAATGATGATGGCGACCGTGTTATTGGCGGAAGCCAGGTCAGCCACCGAAACAATCGAGGC